>NZ_BBSK01000137.1:0-26351 GCF_001319805.1 Burkholderia sp. E168m22 | reverse complement strand
TCAGGCGATCGCACTCGTCGTGAGCGCGGCCAACAAGGTCGAGATGCGTCCGTTGACGACGACCGGCACGTACGGTCAGAACTGGATCGTCGAAGGCGGTCTGCAGGCGGGCGATCACGTGATCGTACAAGGCGTCGACAAGGTGCGCCCGGGCGCGACCGTGAAGACCGTCGCCGCGCAGCTCGCCCCGGCGCCGGACGCCGCATCCGCCACATCGGCAGGCGCCGCGCCGGCGAGTACCGCGACGAGTGCCGCAGCGAGTTCGGCCGCCGCGTCCAGCGCGCAATAACAGGGAGTCCTTTTCATGGCCAAGTTCTTTATCGATCGCCCGATCTTCGCGTGGGTGATCGCGATCGTGCTGATGCTGGCCGGCGTTGCATCGATCTTCAAGATGCCGATCGCGCAGTATCCGACGATCGCACCGCCGACGATCCAGATCCAGGCGAACTATCCGGGCGCTTCCGCGAAGACGGTGGAAGACACGGTGACGCAGGTGATCGAGCAGCAGATGAGCGGGCTCGACAACTTCCTGTACATGTCGTCGACGAGCGACGATTCGGGCAACGCGACGATCACGCTGACCTTCTCGCCGGGCACGAATCCGGACGTCGCGCAGGTCCAGGTGCAGAACAAGCTGTCGCTCGCGACGCCGAACCTGCCGCAGGTCGTGCAGCAGCTCGGCATGCAGGTGACGAAGTCGAGCAGCAACTGGCTGATGTGGTTCGCGTTCAACTCCGAGGACGGCCGGATGTCGAAGGAGGACCTGACGAACTACGTGGCCTCGCACGTGCTCGATCCGCTGAGCCGCGTGAACGGCGTCGGCCAGACGCTGCTGCTCGGTTCGCAGTTCTCGATGCGGATCTGGCTCGACCCGATCAAGCTGACCAACTACAGCCTCACGCCGACCGACGTGACGGCCGCGATCACGCAGCAGAACGTGCAGATCGCGGGCGGCCAGATCGGCGGCACGCCGGCGAAGCCGGGCACCGTGCTGCAGGCGACGATCACCGAATCGACGCTGCTGCGCACGCCCGAGCAATTCGGCAACATCCTGCTGAAGGTCAACCAGGACGGCTCGCAGGTTCGCCTGAAGGACGTCGGCCGCGCGGCGCTGGGTTCGGAGAACTACACGTTCGACACGAAGTACATGGGACAGCCGACAGCCGGCCTCGGTATCCAGCTCGCGACCGGTGCGAACGCGCTGGCGACCGCGAACGCGCTGCGGGCCAAGATCGACGAGCTGTCGAAGTACTTCCCGCACGGTCTCGTCGTGCACTACCCGTACGACACGACGCCGTTCGTGCGCCTGTCGATCGAGGAAGTGGTCAAGACGCTGATCGAGGGCATCGTGCTCGTGTTCCTCGTGATGTACCTGTTCCTGCAGAACCTGCGCGCGACGATCATCCCGACGATCGCGGTGCCGGTCGTGCTGCTCGGTACGTTCGCGATCATGGGCCTCGCCGGGTTCTCGATCAACACGCTGTCGATGTTCGGCCTCGTGCTCGCGATCGGCCTGCTGGTCGACGATGCGATCGTGGTGGTGGAGAACGTCGAACGCGTGATGGCGGAGGAAGGGCTGTCGCCGAAGGAGGCGACCCGCAAGGCGATGAGCCAGATCACCGGCGCGCTCGTCGGCGTGGCGCTCGTGCTGTCGGCGGTGTTCGTGCCGGTGGCGTTCTCCGGCGGCTCGGTCGGTGCGATCTATCGTCAGTTCTCGCTGACGATCGTGTCGGCGATGGTGCTGTCCGTGCTCGTCGCGTTGGTTCTGACGCCGGCCCTGTGCGCGACGATCCTGAAGCCGATCGAGAAGGGGCATCACGAAGAGAAGAAGGGCTTCTTCGGCTGGTTCAACCGGACGTTCGATCGCAGCCGCGATCGCTACACGAGCGGCGTGAACCACGTGATCAAGCGCTCGGGCCGCTGGCTCGTGATCTATCTCGCCGTGTTCCTCGCGGTCGGCGTGATGTTCGCGCGGCTGCCGAAGTCGTTCCTGCCCGACGAAGACCAGGGCTACATGTTCATGATCGTGCAGACGCCGTCCGGCTCCACGCAGGAAACGACCGGCAAGACGCTCGACAACATCAACACGTACCTGACCACCGCCGAGAAGGACGTGGTCGACTCGGTGTTCACGGTCAACGGCTTCAGCTTCGCGGGCCGCGGCCAGAATGCGGGCCTCGTGTTCGTGAAGCTGAAACCGTACGAGCAGCGCCAGCGTTCGGACCAGAAGGTGCAGGCGCTGATCGGCCGGACCTTCGCGCACTATTCGACGTACAAGGACGGGATGGTGATTCCGTTCAACCCGCCGTCGATTCCCGAACTCGGCACGGCTGCCGGTTTCGACTTCGAGCTGACGGACAACGCCGGCCTCGGTCACGAAGCGCTGATGGCCGCGCGCGGCCAGTTGCTCGGGCTGGCCGCGAAGGACCCGGCGCTGGCGCTGGTGCGCCCGAACGGCCTGAACGACACGCCGCAGTACAAGGTCGACATCGATCGCGAGAAGGCGAACGCGCTCGGCGTGACGGCCGCGGCGATCGACCAGACGTTCTCGATCGCATGGGCGTCGCAGTACGTGAACAACTTCCTCGATACCGACGGCCGGATCAAGAAGGTGTACGTACAGTCGGACGCGCCGTTCCGGATGACGCCGGAGGACATGAACATCTGGTACGTGCGCAACAGCGCGGGCGGGATGGTGCCGTTCAGCGCGTTCTCGACCGGTCACTGGATCTACGGGTCGCCGAAGCTCGAGCGTTACAACGGCGTGTCGTCGATCGAGATCCAGGGGCAGGCCGCGGAAGGCAAGTCGACCGGCCAGGCGATGGCCGCGATGGAAGCGCTCGCGAGCAAGCTGCCGGAAGGCATCGGCTATTCGTGGACGGGCCTGTCGTTCCAGGAAATCCAGTCCGGCTCGCAGGCGCCGATCCTGTATGCGATCTCGATCCTCGTCGTGTTCCTGTGTCTCGCGGCGCTGTATGAAAGCTGGTCGATTCCATTCTCGGTGATCATGGTCGTGCCGCTCGGCGTGGTCGGCGCGCTGCTCGCGACGATGCTGCGCGGTCTCGAGAACGACGTGTTCTTCCAGGTCGGCCTGCTGACGACCGTGGGCTTGTCTGCAAAGAACGCGATCCTGATCGTCGAGTTCGCGCGCGAGCTGCAGGCGGGGGGGAACATGGGGCCGGTGCGTGCGGCGATCGAGGCGGCGCGCCTGCGGCTGCGTCCGATCCTGATGACGTCGCTCGCGTTCATGCTGGGCGTGCTGCCTCTCGCGATCAGTAACGGCGCGGGCTCGGCCAGCCAGCATGCGATCGGTACGGGCGTGATCGGCGGGATGATCACGGCGACGTTCCTCGCCATTTTCATGATCCCGATGTTCTTCGTGCGGGTTCGCGCGATCTTCAGCGGCGAGACGGAAAACGTCGACGACGCATGGCGTCTCGTGCAGGGCGACCTGCAGCGCGGTCACGACGACGCACACGATTCGAAGGGGCAGTAACGATGCAAAAACATGCTTTGACTGCAACCGCGGTCGCACTGGCTGCCGCGCTGTTTGCCACGGGATGCACGATGGCGCCGCACTACAAGCGGCCCGACGCACCCGTCGCGCAGGCGTATCCGGCGGGCGGCGTCTACGCGACGCAGCCGGGTGCGGCCGGCGCGCACAGCGCGAACGGCCAGGCGGCGACTGCCATCGGCTGGCGCGAGTTCTTCGTCGATCCGCGCCTGCAGCGGCTGATCGAGATCGCGCTGAAAAACAACCGCGACCTGCGTGTATCGGTGCTCAATATCGAGGCGGCGCGTGCGCAGTACCAGATCACGCGCGCGGGGCTGTTCCCGACGCTCGACGGTACGGGCACGGGCAGCATCCAGCGCTATCCGCAAGGTGTCTCGCCGACCAACCAGGCCTACATTTCGCGTGTCTACAACGTCGGATTGTCCGCGTCGTGGGAGCTCGACCTGTTCGGCCGCGTGCAGAGCCTGAAGGATCAGGCGCTCGCGCAATACCTGTCGACCGCGTATGCGCGGCAGGCGTCGGAGATCTCGCTGGTGTCGCAGGTGGCCGATCAATACCTGACGCTGCTGTCGACCGATGACCTGCTGAAGGTCACGGAGGACACGCTGAAGACCGCGCAGGCGTCTTACGACCTGACCAAGCTGCAGTTCGACAACGGTACGGGCTCGGAGCTCGAGCTGCGTCAGGCGCAGACGGTGGTCGAGACGGCGCTCGCGAACCAGCAGGCGCAGGCGCGTGCCCGCGCGCAGGCGCTGAACGCGCTGGTGCTGCTGATCGGCGAGCCGCTGCCGGACGACCTGCCGGCGGGCATGCCGCTTGACGCGCAGAACCTGCTGACGGACGTGCCGGCCGGGTTGCCGTCGGATCTGCTGACGCGTCGTCCTGACGTGATGCAGGCCGAGCAGACACTGCTGGCCGCGAACGCGAACATCGGCGCGGCGCGCGCGGCGTTCTTCCCGCGTATCTCGCTGACAGCCGCGTTCGGTACCGCGAGCCCGACGCTGGGCGGCCTGTTCAAGGCCGGCACGGCGGCGTGGTCGTTCGCGCCGAACATCGCGCTGCCGATCTTCGAGGGCGGCCAGAACATCGCGAACCTCGATCTCGCGAACGTGCAGAAGCGTATCGAAATCGCGAACTACGAGAAGGCGATCCAGTCGGCATTCCGCGAAGTGTCGGATGGCCTCGCCGCACGCGGCACGTACGACCAGCAGATCGCGGCGCTCGAGCGCAACGAGCACGCGCAGCAACGTCGCTTCGACCTGTCGGACCTGCGTTACAAGAACGGTGTCGACAGCTACCTGTCGGTGCTGACTGCGCAGACGGATCTGTACTCGGCGCAGCAGTCGCTGATCAGTGCACGCCTGGCGCGCTGGACGAACCTGGTCGACCTGTACCGCGCGCTAGGCGGCGGCTGGATTCAGCGTGCAGGCGAAGCGCCACGCGCGCCGGATACACCGGGCGACTACAGCAAGGCGGCGGCTCCTGCGCCCGCGTCGGCTGTGAACGGGTAAGCCGTCTGTCAGCACATCCAAAGGGATGTGAAAACGAAAACGCCACGGACGGTAAATCCGTGGCGTTTTCTTTTGTACCGTCGCCCGCTCGGCGAGCGGCGTTACGTCAGGCCTGCTTCGTCCAGAGCGTCCGGCCGAAGAACGTGAGCGTGCGGTCCCACGCCGTTTCCGACCACACCGGATCGAACTGCGTGCCGGCGATGCGGCCGGGGCCGACGGCCGTTTCGTTCGCGAACGCATGGTGCGCGAGATAGCGATGGAATTCGAAACCGACCTTCGCATCGGTCAGCTTCTTTTCCAGTGCGTCGACCTGGTCGATCTTGAAGAACGCATCCTGCGTCGCCCAGTGTCCCATCAGCGGCACCTTGAGCTTGGCCGGATCGATGTAGTCGAGCGGCGGCAGGCCGTACCACGTGACGCCGGCGTCCGCCTCGGCGTACTGCAGCGACAGCAGCGTGAGGGCGCCGCCCATGCAGTAGCCCGTCACCGCGACCCGCGGCGCCAGCGTCTTCAGGTACGCGACTGCGCCGGGAATGTCCTGCGACGCGGCGTCGCCGAAATCGAGGCCCGTCATCAGGTGGTGTGCTTCCTCTTCCTCGACCGTCGACTTGCCGCGATACAGGTCGGGCACGAGCGCGAAGTAGCCGCAGCGCGCGAGGCGATCCGCGACGCCGCGGATCTGGTCGTTCAGCCCCCACCATTCCTGGATGATGACGACCGCGGGCGCGCCTTCGGTCCGTGCCGGCGTGGCGAGATAGCCCTGTAGCTCCTGGCCGTCGGGGCGGCGAAACGTGATCGTGGAACCGGATGTTTGAGACATGAAACCGCTCCTTTTCGAAAAATACGCCGAGTGCGACATCGGGCCGGCCAGCGGGCGTCGTGATACCGCTCGCGTTCGTTCTGGCCGGCACCGACCACGCGGCCATTCTATGCGCAAACACCGGACGCTTGCGTGAACGGTGCCGCGCGGCGCGCGACCGGCGAAGGGAGCGGACGATCGGAAAGCAAACACCCCGCCCCGATGAACGGGAGCGGGGTGTCGCGGGTACGTCGTGCGGATCGGAATGCGCCGGGAATACGCCGGCGCGTATCAGGCTTACTGGCCGAAATAGACCGAGTCGCGGCCTTCCTGTTTGACCGCGATCGCGCGGCCGGCACGCGTGCCGGCGGCCGCTTGCGCGCCGTAGCCGGCTTCCTCGGCATTCGTCACGCGGGCCTGCGCCGTCTGCAGCGCACGCGGGTAGTACTGGTCGGAGACTTCGGGCTTGTAGCCGGCCTGTTCGAGCTGGACGAGTTCCGCACGCACCTGCGCGCGCGTCAACTGGCCGGACGGGTTCGACTGGGCGAATGCGCCGTACGACGCGCAGAGCGCAGTTGCGGCGACGACAGCGGTGATGAACGATTTCATGGTGACCTCCGGTTCTGTTGATTTCGCGCTTCGCACGTTGCGTTCAGCGGTTGATTGCATCGTAACGATCGCGTTACCGGCCGGAAATACGCGTTGCGGCGAATCATTATTGCAACGGAGTAAACGATTCGCGCGGCACGCAATTTCATCCGAAGATTGCCGCGGGCCGGAGCAGGAGCATGGCTTTCAGCGGGCGACAGGGGCGATCGGCGCAGCAGCAGCGGGATGGGCGGTTGAGTCGGATTCCGAATTATTTTTTGCGAGGCCGCCGGCGTCGCTCGTTCCACATCACGCAGCCAGCGTCACCTGCCGTTTCCGGTATTCGGCGGGTGTGATGCCGACATGCCGGGTGAACGCCCGCCTGAGCGTATCGACGTTCGCGAAGCCGCATTTCGCGGCGACCTGCTTCGGCGTGTCGCGGCCGTCCTCGAGCAGCTGGCGGGCAACCGAGATGCGCGTCGCCTCCACCCATGCGGCCGGCGTCATGCCGACTTCCGCGCGGAACAGCCGTGCGAAGTGGCGCGGGCTCATGCCCGCATGCTTCGCCATGTCGGCCACCGAATGCTCGAGTTCCGGATGCGCCACGATCCAGCGCTGGACTTCCTGCAGCACCGAACGCCCGGCGGGCCGCGCCTCGCCCTTGCGGCTGAACTGGAGCTGCCCGCCCGGCCGCTTGAAGAACATCACCAGTTGCGCGGCGACGCGTCGTGCGATCTCGCGGCCCAGATCCTCCTCGACCAGCGCAAGCGCGAGATCGAGCCCGGCCGTGACGCCGGCGCCGGTGCGCAGCTTGCCGTCGCGCACGTACAGCGCGTCGGCGTCGACGGCGACGGACGGATACGCTTGCGCGAATGCCTCGGCGGCGGCCCAGTGCGTGGTCAGGTGACGCCCTTTCAGCAGGCCGGTGGCCGCGAGGATGAACGCGCCGGTGCAGATCGAGCCGTAGCGCCTGCTTTGCACGGCCGCCGAGCGCAGCCATGCGAGGACGTCGGTGCGAAGCAAGATCTGGCCGGCGTTTGGCGCGCCGGCGACCAGCAGCGTGTCGATGCGCTCGGGGATGTCGGGCGCGACCCAGTCGGGCAGCAGCCGTGCGCCGGACGAACTGCGGACCGGCCCGGGCCCGCTCGCGATGATCCGCGGCGTATAGAACGGCTTCCCGCATTCGACGTTCGCTTGCGCGAACACGTCGAGCGGCGCGGAGACGTCGAGCAGTTGCACACCCGGAACGGCGAAAATACCCACGACCTTCGGCATATTGCGTGTCGTATCGAACCTGATGCGCAGCAGTATAGGGGCGCTGGCTTGGCCGCGCAGGCACCGTGTCCGTTCGTCGCGCGAAATGGCAGGATTCGTCGTGACACGTCCATTGGAGACACCTGTCGGACTCCGGAGAATCGAGGCTGTCTTCCATGGAGGTCGATCATGACTGTGAACGTTGCCGGCATCACCCTTCCCGATACGCGTCTGACGCGCGAGATCACCGAGCTCGTACGCGATACCGAGTCCGAGCTGCTGTTCCACCACTCGAGCCGCGTGTTCTATTTCGCGGCGCTGGCGGGCCGGCGCCGCGGGCTCGAGTACGACCCGGAGCTGCTCTATTGCGGCTGCATGTTCCATGACATGGGGCTCACGCACCGGCACAGCAGCGCTTGCGAGCGCTTCGAAGTGGACGGCGCGAACGCCGCGCGCGATTTTCTGAAGGGCAAGGGGATTTCGCAACAGGACATCGATGTCGTGTGGACCTCGATCGCACTGCACACCACGCCCGGTATTCCGCAGCACATGCATCCGGTCGTCGCGTTGGTCACCGCGGGCGTCGAGATGGACGTGCTGGGGCTCGCTTACCCGGAATACAGCGACGTCGAGCGGGAAGCGGTCGTGCGCGCGCATCCGCGCACGCCGCATTTCAAGGAGGACATCATCCAGGCGTTCTACGACGGCATCAAGCACAAGCCCGGCACGACGTTCGGCAACGTGAAGGCCGACGTGCTCGCGGACAAGGATCCGCATTTCCATGCGGGCAATTTCTGCAGCGTGATCCGGTCGTCCGCGTGGGCCGGCTGAGCGCGGTGATCGTCTTGCCGAAGACTTCCGAGCCCGCGAATTTCGCCGCGCCGGCCGCACCATCGGCGCGATGGTTGAGCCAGTTGCCGCGCGCGCCGGCGTTGATGTTCCGGTTGTGTTTCAGCGCGAGCCTATATCGGGCGGGGATTTCGTCATGCTCAAGCCGATCGCCGTGTCCATCATCGCCACGCCCGCGAAGTTCAGCGCGCTGCTGGCCAATGCGCCGGAGCCGGTGTGTCGAACAGTAAGTAGGCCGGCCGGTGCGAGGCGCGATTTCGAGTGTACGGAAACGGTTGGAGCGGGCACGGGAGCGATTCGTCACGCGCGACGAGGGTGAGTCGACTGCTTCGGCTCGCTGGAGCGGTCGAGGGTAATCCGGAGAACCCTGCGTGTTGCCGGGGACGGTGAGGAATCGGACAGGGAAAAGAGGCGATTCCGCCAATTCGCGTATTACCGTTGGAAACTTGTTACGTGACAACTTTACGTTATCGCGGACGATGTCTTTATATACTGAATTTTTACACCCCCTCACCGAAGCGAATCTCCGATTCGCGTACCCCCGAATATCGTCTCCCAGCCCCGATCGGCAAGCCCGCGCTCAACGACCCGCATGCTCTCGGCAAAACGCCTATAATGATTGGGCAAATTGCCGGAGAGAGGTCATGAGCACCATCGCTTTTCATCCTTCGGGCGTCGCCCATCCGCGTCAGGCCGAATTCACGATTCTCGAGCAGCTGCTGGCCATCCGCGTCCGGTCGGGCGCCGATCTGGCCGAGCTGGCGAGCGCGCGCGTCGACGTGTCGGTGATCGACCGGCTGTCGGAGCGCGGGCTGAAATCGGACGAGCTGGCCTTCATCATTCCACGCCGCACGCTGAGCCATCGCCGCCAGGCGCACGAACGCCTGTCGCCGGAAGAGTCGGACAAGGCGATTCGCCTCGCCCGCATCGTCGCGCAGGCGACGGCCACCTTCGGCGACCAGGACAAGGCGATGGCGTGGCTGCGCAACGGGCTCCAGCGCTTCGGCGGCCGCACGTCGCTCGACATGGCGAGCACCGAGCATGGCGCGCGGCTCGTCGAAGAGGCCCTTACGCAGATCGACGAGGGGTACTTCGCTTGACGACGCTGTGGCGGATCAGCAATTACGCCGATCTGAAAGGCATCGGCGGGTTGCGGGCCGGCGGGCGCTGGCATTTCGCCGGGCAGCCCGTCGTGTATCTCGCCGAGCATCCGGCGCTCGCGTTGCTCGAGACGCTCGTGCATTTCGAAATCGCCACCGTCGCGCAATTGCCGAGCGGATATCAGTTGCTGCGTATCGAGGTGCCCGAGTCGGTGGACGTCGCCGAAATCGCGGAAGGCGATGCGCCGGACGACTGGCGCACGAACGTCGACTGGACCCGCAGCGCCGGCACCGAGTGGCTGCACACGCAGCCGAGCGCGCTGCTGCGCGTGCCGAGCGTCGTCGTGCCGCACGCGCACAACTTCCTGTTGAATCCGCTGCATCCGGCCGCGTCCGAGATCCACATCGCGGAAGTGATGCAATCGCCGTACGACACGCGGATCTTGCGGCTGGTTCAGTCGAAGCCGGGCGAGTAACGAACCGGAGCGAGCACGATGCGCGCAGGGCGGCGCGCGACGTGCGATCAATGCTCGTGGGCAGCGCGATCCGCGGCCGCGTCGGGCGGCAGTGTCTGCCGGATGCGCGTGACCGTCCGCATGCTGGCCAGGCCGAGCATCGCCGTGACGTCGGCATGCGCGTGGCCGGCGAGCAACTGGCGGCGCGCATACGTATTGCGCAGTACGCGCGGGCTCATGTCCGCTGCGCGAAAGCCGATCGCGTTCAGCGCGTCACGTACCACGAGCAGCAGGAACATGTCGTTCATTGCGCCTCCGCGCGGCGCGGGAAACAGCAGCGCCGACGGCGGCACGTCGGTCGAGCGCGCGCGCCATGCGGCGAGCGGCGCTATCGCGAACGTGGGTAGCTCGATTCGGCGCGCTGGCCGCGCGCGATTGCGCGGCACCAAAAACACCGGCGGCCGCGCGTCGAACTCGGGCGCGTCGGCGCTCGCCGCGCGAATTTCGGCCGACGTGATACCGCTCGCGAGCAGCAGCGCGACGATCGCACGATTCCGGCAGTCGGCCGGCGTATCGTCCGCTCGCGGCTGCACATGGCGCTGCAGCGCCGCGTCGGCATCGGGCGGCAGGTAGCACGGCTCGGGCTCGCCGTCCGGCCAGGCGAGATCGCGCGTCGATCGGTCGGCCGGATGGATCGTCCGCACGCCGGCGTCGACCAGATGCCGGCCGAGCCGGTCGATCAGCTTCGCATAGCGCACGCGCGTCGACGTGCCGGGCGTGCAGGTGCGGTCGAGTTCCGCGAGGAAGGCCGCGACGTGGTCGGGCCCGAACGTGGCGAGCGATACGCGCTGCGCGCTCAGGTGGCGCAGGAATCGCTCGAACATCGCGACGTGCTGCACGACCGAGCGCGGCGCGAACGGCCGGCGGCCGGCGCCGGTCGCGGCGGTTTCCTGCCAGGCGCGAAACGCGCCGACGGGGTCGTGAATCCGGCGATCCGTGTCCATCTCCGCTTTATAGCCGGACACGGTGACGCCGGCAATCGTCCCGATGTCCGGTCGGCCGGCGCGCGACGAAACTCGCTCGTCAGTGCGCGGTACGCGTGTCGTCGACGCCGTCGTTATTCATCGTCAGGTAGACGAGCACGAGCAGCAGCGTGATGAAGAACCGGAACGCGTCCGGCACGCCGTTCCATTGCTTCGACATCCACATCCCGAACCATTCGCCGCCGACCGACATGAACGCGACCTGCCACGTCAGGAAGCCGAGCGTCAGGCCGGCGATCGCATGGCCCTTGGCCGCGCGGAATGCCGCATCGCCGGCGCGCCGTGCGCGCAGCAGCCGGGCGCCGCCGATCCAGCACAGCACGGCCGTCAGCGTTTCCATCGAAATGATGCCGATATAGCCGGCGTGATGAACCCACGTCGTGCCGATCGCGCGATACATGATTCCGTTGGCGGGGAAGGTGGTATCCATCAGGAACACGTGGTGCACGAACGCGAAATTCGTCGCGTAGTCGGTGATGTTGCCGAACGCGACGAGCGACGCGAAAAAGGCCATGGCCAGCACCATGGCTGCCTTGGAAAGACGAATGATCATCATGGACTCCGAAATGAACGGGCAGGCACGAGCGTGATCGCGCGGCAATGAGCTGGCGTTCAGGGGCGGTACCTGCATCAAGTGTGTCCGGCGAGGCCGGTCGAATGGCGTGCGCGTGCACGGCGGCGCGGAGATCGGGACTGGAAAACCTGAAGCCGGTACGGCGTCGAGGAGACGCACGCGCCGGCTGGATCGAGTGCCCGCGCCAGAAGGGAGCGGCGATTGTCGGTCGAACCGCAGGCGTCGTCAAGCGGCGCCGCGTGGGCGCGCCGCTGCCTTTATGCGTCGTGCGAAGGCGCCGCAGCCGCCCCCGCGTGTGCGTGCCCGCCCAGCCGCGCGAGCGCGGCGAATGCGAGTTGCGTCGCGATGGCCGCGAGCGTGCCGGCTGCCATGCCGTTGCCGAGCACGATCTGCACGGGTGCGCCGAAATGGCGATACAGGTTCGGCACCAGGATCGGAGCGAGGCCGACCACCAGTGCTGCTGCGAGCGTGTACTGGTTTGCGCGCGCATGCAGGTCGACGTTCGCGAGCAGCCGGATGCCCATCACGCCGATCATCGCGAACACGATCAGCGCGGTGCCGCCGACCACCGCGGCCGGAATCGCATACGCGAGCCGCGCGAGCGGCGCGAACAACGCGATGACGATCAGGATCGCGCCGGCGGCGGCCGTCACGTAGCGCGAGCGGACGCCGGTCGTCTGCACGACGCCGATGTTCTCGGCGCTCGTCACGATCAGCGGCGTGCCGAACAGCGCGCCGGCCAGCGACGCGAGCGCGTCGCCGCGTATCGTCTTCGGCACGTCGCGCGGCAGCGAAATCGCCTTGCCGCACGTTTCGCCGACGGCGACCGTCTGCGCGGTGGCCTCGGCCATCGAGATCGCGGTGAAAATCAGCAGCGGCAGCGCGGCCAGCACGTCGAAACGCGGCATGCCGAATGGCAGCCACACCGGATGCGTGAAGAGCGGCCCATGCCACACGTCGGCGAGCGCCGGCATCGCGCCGAGCGCCCAGCCGAGCGTTGCGCCGGCCATCAGCCCGATCAGCACCGCGAGGCGCCCGGCCGTGCCGCGGAAAGTGCCCGCGACGATGACGGTGGCGACGATCGTCGCGAGCGCGAGACCGAGCGCGCGCGGCTGCGCGAAGTCGGCCGAGCCGGGCTGGCCGACGACGATCGTCGCGTAGATCCGGATCAGGTTGATCGACACCAGCAACAGCATCGCGCCGACGACGACGCGCGGAAAGAGCCGCAGGCAGCGCGTGAAGACGGGCAGCAGCACCCAGTAGAACGCGCTGGCGAGCAGCGCCGCGCCGGCCGCGGTCGGCAGGCCCGACTGCGCGGCGATGCCCGCGAACAACATCGTCGGTGCGCCGCCGGGCACCATCACGAACGGCATGCGCGCGCCGATCGAGCCGGCGCCGAGCGATTGCAGCAGCGTGCCGATGCCGCATGCGAAGAACGTCGCGCCGATCAGCTGGACCGTCAGGTCGGCCGGCAGCGCGAGCACTTTCGCGATCAGGAAGACGGCCGTGATCGGCGATGCGGCCATCGACAGCACGTGCTGCAGCCCGAACAGCGCGAGCTGCCACGCGGGCAGCCGGGCATCGACGGGCGGGGAAATCGGATCGTGCGACACGGCAGGCCCCTCGGAAACGAACGGCGACGATGGCCGGAAACCGGCGATGAACGGACGCTCAGGTCCGTAGCCAGGGCAACTGGGCGGCGCTGTAGCGGAACGTCTGGAATACGCTGTTCAACTGGCCGGGGCCGGTCTTGCGCGCCGCTTCGTCCGGGTATTCGGCGAACCACGGGATCACGTATTCCCAGACGACCTCGCCGGCCGGCGTCACTTCGAACAGCCGGCCCGTCGACGATTCGGTGATGTGCGTGTTGCCGTTCGGCAAGCGTTGCGCGTTGCCCATGAACGGCGTGTAGAACAGGTTCACGACGTCGTCCGCATACGACCACACGACGCGCTGCGTCGCCGGATCGATTTCCACGACGCGCGAGAACACGACGTGCGCACCGTGACGGAAATTGCCGTTGTCGAACGCGAGGATGTGGCCGTTCGGGAGCGGCACCGGTGCATGCTGGTGCGACACGACGTCGGGCCCGATGTGCAGGTCGACGCGGCCGGTGGCGCGGTTCACGCCGATGATCCCCGACGTCGTGCGCAGGCTCATCAGCACGCGGCCGTTCGCATCGACCGCGAGACCGTTGACGAGCGGCCAGTGATAGCGGCCGAAGCCTGCCGCGATCGGAAAATCCTCCGGTCGCAGATGCTCGCGCGCATGCCATTCCCAGACGATCTGGCCGGCACGGTTCACTTCGCGGATCACGTCCGCAAACATCACCTCGTCGTCGCCCTGCGCGGTGCCGCCCGGCACGCGCCGCGCGAACGCCGCGTCGACCGGTTCGCACGCGGCGTACAGCAGGTTGCCGTTCGGCAGCCACTGCGCGTCGTGGTGATGCGCGGGGTCCTCGTAGCGCCACACCGTTTCGCCCTGCGGCGTGACCTCGTAGAAGTCGCCGCCATGCCACATCGACCACGGCGCGTAGCGCGATTCGGAACGCGGATGATTGCCGTTGTAGCCGAGGTTGCCGTTCGCGAGGATGACCGCGTGGCGCCCGGGGCGCACGGGCATCTTCCACTGGTGGACGACCTCGCCGTCGATGCCGACGAGATAGACGTTGCCGTCGGCCGTTTGCGGCGCGATGAGCGTATAGCCGCCCGCGGACAGCGCGGGATCGTGGGCGATGAGGCCGACGCCGCGGCGCCGCTGAGTAATCTGGTCGACGGTCGTCACTGCGGTCTCCATTCGAATCGGATACGGGGATGCAGCGGAATCTAGACGATTCGTCCGGTCAGTAAAATCGGATTATTCTTGACGCCGTGTTCGAAAAAATCTAACGGCCACTCCATGCGTTCGATATCGCAGACATTCCGCTGTTTCGACGAGGTCGCGCGACGCGGCTCGATTCGCAAGGCGGCCGACGCGCTGCACCTCACCGCCGCGGCGGTGCACCAGCAGATCCGCAATCTCGAGGAGCAGGTCGGCGTGCCGCTGTTCGACCGGCTGCCGCGCGGCATGCAGTTGACGCTCGCCGGCGAGATCGTGATCGCGGCCGTGCGGCGCGGCCAGCGCGATTTCGACAACGCGCTGACGCAGGTCGAGGACCTGCGCGCGCTGCGGCGCGGTCACGTGAATCTCGCGGTACCGGCATCGACGGCCGAAAAGCTCGTGCCCGACGCGATCCTCGCCGCGATGCAGCGCTACCCCGGCGTCACGTACAGCGTGCGCTTGGGAAACGGCGAGAGCATCGTGCGCTGGGTCGAGACGGGCGAGGTGGACATCGGTTACGCGCTGCGCCGGCGCACCGCGCCTGGCGTCGTCGAGGTGCGCGCGTTCGCGCAGCCGCTGGGTGTCGTCACGGCGCCCGGCCATCCGCTGGCGTCGACGGGCGGCAAGGTGCGGATGCGCGACTGCTTCGAGCATCCGCTGATCCTGATGACGCCTGACACGGAGCTGCGCGCGATGTTCGACCAGATCGATGCGCGGCAGCCGCGCGGCGTGCGGCCGCTGGTCGAAACCGGGTCGGTGTCGATGGTGCGGCGTCTCGCGGCCGAAGGCGCCGGCGTCGGTTTCCTGATCGCGGAAAACGTCGCGGACGACGTGGCCGCCGGCCGGCTCGCGTGGACGCCGCTGGCGGATGCGGGTGCGCGCTCGTTCAGTTGCATCTACCAGCGGGCGGACATGAGCGCGACGGTCGCGATGGCGATGTTTCTCGAGCTCTTTTCCGAGGCGATCGACGCGATGGAGCACGGTTTCGCACGTGGCGGCCCGGCGAGCGGCACGCGTCGCCGGGCGAAAAAGGTAACGACGTGACGATGCGAGCCGCATGGGCGTCTCGGGATACGCTGCAATGCAGCAGGCAAACCCCCATGCCGGTCCGGTGACGTCGCGCACCGGGCGTCCGCTGGCATGACGTCATTTCCTTATTGCGGGAAAAATTTTGTTCATGGGACTATCGAACGCGTTGCCCGTGCACCGAGGGGGTTGCAGGCAACGGGATGTCCATCGCAACGATCGACAAGAACATCGGCAGACAATGAACAGAACAGCGATTTTTCCGTATGCGTCCGCGTTGCTCGCGGCTGCCCTGTTGACCGCCTGCGGCGGCGACGTCGAAAACGAGGCGGCCCGCACGACCGCACCGTCCACCGATGCGAGCTGCCTCGCGGTCGACAACAGCGGCGCGACGGTCGTGGTGGGCTCGAACCAGCCGGGCGACCCGTCGCTGCCGGAAGCGTCGTCGGGCTATCGCACCGGGATGAAGCCCGTCTATGCGAAAACGTACCTGGTGGCCACGTCGAACGCGTACGCGAGCGCGGCCGGTTGCGCGGTGCTGAAGAAGGGCGGCACGGCCGCCGACGCGGCGGTCGCCGTGCAGGCCGTGCTCGGTCTGACCGTCCCCGAGGCGACGGGTCTCGGGTCGGGCGGCGTGCTGCTCTACTACGATGCGCGCGGCAAGACGGTGCAGGCATACGACGGCCGCGAAACCGCGCCGGCCGCCGCCACCGAGAACTACCTGCGCTACGTCGACGATGCCACCGATCATTCGGCGCCGCTGCCGAACGCGCGCGCGAGCGGCCGCTCGATCGGCACGATCGGCGTGCCGCGGCTCATCGAGGCGCTGCAACAGGATCATGGCCGCCTGCCGTGGCAGAGCCTGTTCGGCGACGCGATCACGCTGGCGACCAACGGTTTCCCGATCGGCGGCCGGCTGGCCGACGCGATCGCGGCGAACGCCGCGAACCTGAAGCGCGACCCCGAAGCCGCCGCGTATTTCCTGAACGCCGACGGGTCGCCGAAGACGCTCGGCACCGTACTGAAGAATCCCGCCTACGCGCGCACGCTGTCGCTGATGGCGCAGTCGGGCGCGAACGCGCTGTACACCGGGCAGATCGCGCAGGACATCGTCGCGAAGATCGCGGCGACCAAGGGCGCGGACGGCTCGACGCTCACGCCGGGCAAGACGACCGTCGCCGATCTGGCCGCGTATCAGGCGAAGCGCCGCGAACCGGTGTGCACGACCTATCGCAGCTACTGGGTGTGCGGGATGCCGCCGCCGTCGTCGGGCGGTATCGCGGTCGCATCGGCGCTCGGCATTCTCGAGAACTTCGACCTGAAGTCGCTGAAGCCGACGGCGATCGATCTCGAAGGCGGCAAGCCGACCGTCGCGGGCGTTCACCTCGTCACCGAGGCCGAACGGCTCGCGTATGCGGACCGCGACAAGTACGTGGCCGATACCGACTTCGTGCCGCTGCCGGGCGGCACGTGGGACACGTTGCTGAACAAGCCGTACCTGAAATCGCGCGCGGCGCTGATCGACACGACCAAGAGCATGGGCACCGCGCAGCCCGGCAATCTCGGCGCGGTGCCGCTCGGCGTCGACACGACGCTGATCGAGCACGGCACGAACCAGTTCACGATCGTGGACGGCGACGGCAACGTGCTGAGCGCGACGACGACGGTCGAGTCGAGCATGGGCTCGTTCCACATGACCAACGGCTTCCTGCTGAACAACCAGTTGACCGACTTCTCCGCGAATCCGCTCGACACGTCCGGCAATCCGGTGGCCAACCGCCTGCAGCCGGGCAAGCGACCGCGCAGCTCGATGGCGCCGACGATCGTGTTCGGGCAGGCCGCCGACGGTTCGCGCGGCGACTTCGTGATGGCGACCGGCTCGCCGGGCGGCGGCACGATTCCGCAATACGTGGTCAAGACGCTGGTCGGCGCGCTCGACTGGGGGCTCGACGCGCAGCAGTCGGCGGGCCTCGTCGACTTCGGCGCGAGCAACAGCCCGACCACCACGATCGGCGGCGAGCATCCGAACGTCAACGCGGCGAACAACGGCGCGAACGATCCGCTGATCACGGGGCTGCTCGCGCTCGGGCACAAGGTGTCGACGTCCGCGCAGGCGAGCGGCGTCAACACGGTGATGCGCGTGACGGTCGGCCAGTCGCCGGCGTTGCAGGGCGGCACCGATCCGCGTCGCGAAGGCGTCGTGCTCGGCGATACGTTCCGGCCGTAACCGGGCAGCGTGCGCACGGCCCCGGTTCGCTCATTGGCGGCCGGGGCCGTGCCTCATGGCGCGGCCGCATCGACGGCCGAGCAAGCCTTATCCCTTCGGAATGCAAATAAAGACGACCGGTTTCCCCGATACACGACGATCGGGCGAATCGTCGGCGTGAAGCCGTCTGCCGTGCCGACTCACGGTTCATGCCCGCCCATTGTCAAATACGGCGCTCACCCCGCCGCAAGCCCCCGATTGTCAAACAGTGTGAGTCAATCGTCAGCATTTGCAACGGAAGTAACAGTCCCCGCAATTCAATCGTTTTGCCCGTCGGCGCCGCTACATTAGCTTCACCTGCCGCATGTCGCGGTGAGGCATGCGACAAGCCGCTCGAAGGCGGCCCGCAGCAACAACGTCTTTGGGGAGAATGACCATGAACAAGATCCATACGATTCTGCTGGGTGCCGCTCTGACGGCGATGGCGACGTCGGCTGCATTTGCACAGACGGCCCAGACCGGCGCGCAAGGTTCCGCAGGGGTTGGCGCCCAGGTCCAGACGCCGCTGCTCGGCGGCGGCGTGGGCGTGCAGGCCGGCGCCGGCGCGAATGCGGCAGGCTCGGGTGCGGGTGCGGGCAATGTCGTCGGCGGCGCGCTGAGCGGTGTCGGCAAGACGGTCGGCGGCGTGGGCTCGGCAGCCGGCACGGCGGTGGGCGGCGCGACGCAGGCAGTCGGTTCGGCGGCCGGTGCGACGAAGGATGCGGCGGCATCGACCGTGCACGCGACGAAGTCGCACGTGAAGCACGTCGCAAGCTCGACGAAGAGCCATGCGCAAGGCGCGGTGTCGACGGCAGGCGACGTCGCGGGCGGTGCGAAGGCGAAGGCCGGTGAAGCGCTCGAAGGCGCGACGAACTCGGTGCAGGGCGGCGCATCGGTCGGCGTGAAGGGTTCGGCGTCGGCGCAAGGTGGCGCGCTGTAACAAGCGGCACGCATTCCGCCACGGCCCGGCCCGCTTCGATGCGGGCCGGGCTTTTTTTATCGGCGCGCGGCCCCTGCCCATTGCCCGCGCGCCATGCTTGAATGGCAGGGCTCCCGACCCCCGGCCGCCACGATGACGGCGCCGGCCGGCATGGGCCAGCATGTTCGATCGATACCGTGACGCGGCGAGTGACAGCAGGTAGCCGGATGCCTGCGTGCGGTGCGACGCACGCGGGGTGATCCGGCGTGTTTTCCTGATTCCCGTTCAACGCCCTGCCGGCTTCCTTCGTTGCGCTCGAAACCGGGTCTCGAGCGCAACCGCCATATCGAACGATTGCATGGCCGTCGTTTCGTGAGCGGCTCGTTATTCAGAGGCGCGGTTTCGCTGTCACGCGATCGTGCTGCGGCACAATGGCGGTTCGTATCGGTATCGCGTGCGTTGCCACCGTCCGGACCGACGCAGAACGCATGTCGTTATCCGCTTTCAGGTACCATCCCGACCCGCTTGCAACGGGCGGCGCGACCCGGTTCGGCACGCGCCGCGGGTGCTGCGGCAAGTCCGGCGGCTACCGGGACGACACTTGACGGCACGGGCCCGTGCGAGCGGCGTCGTCCCTTCGCCATGAACCAGAGGAACCTTCGTGAAGTTCATCCACGCGGCAGACATTCACCTTGACAGCCCGTTGCACGGCCTGAGCGCGTATCCCGACGCACCGGCCGCGCAGTTGCGCAACGCGTCGCGCGAGGCGCTGCGGCAACTGGTGGATCGTGCGATCGAAGAGGAAGTCGCGTTCCTCGTGATCGCGGGCGACCTGTACGACGGCGACTGGAAGGATCACAACACGGGTATCTTCTTCGGCCAGCAGATGGGGCGGTTGCGCCGGGCCGGCATCCGTGCGTTCGTGCTCGGCGGCAACCACGATGCCGAAAGCGAGATGACGAAGAAGCTGACGCTGCCCGACAACGTCACCGTGTTCGGCCACCGCAAGCCGGAAACCGTCCGGCTGCCGGAATTCGACGTCGCGCTGCACGGGCAGAGCTTCAAGGACAAGGCCGTCGTCGACAACCTCGCGATCGGCTATCCGGACCCGGTGCCCGGGTACTACAACATCGGCGTGCTGCATACGGCGCTCGAAGGGTATGCGGCGCATGCGAACTATGCGCCCTGCACGCTGGCCGAACTGCATGCGAAAGGCTACGACTACTGGGCGCTCGGCCACGTGCATGAATTCCAGCAATGGACGGGCCCGTCCACCGTCGTGTTTCCCGGCAATCTGCAGGGGCGCCATATCCGCGAGACGGGCCGGCGCGGCGCGGTGCTCGTGACGGTCGAGCAAGGCAACACGCAGGTCGAGCGCCTGTATCTCGACGTGCTGCGCTGGGAAGCCGTGTCCGTCGATGCGTCCGATTGCCTGTCGGTGGCCGATCTGTCGAGAAAGGTCGGCCAGTCGCTGGAGACGCTGTTGACCGTCGACGGCCATGTGCCGCGCGCGGTGCGCGTCACCGTTACCGGGCGCACCCCCGCGCACGGCCTCTTTTTCGGCCGCGCGCCGCAGTTGCGTGCGGAGGTGCTGAACCAGATCGGCATCATCGGCAACGAGCGGCTGTGGCTCGAGAAGGTCCGGCTCGCGACGTCCGCGGCCGATCAGCAGCCGGGCGAAAGCGAACCGCTCGAGGCGCTGGAGGACCTGAAGCAGATCCTGGCCGACGCCGCGCACGATCCGGATTTCCTCGCGCTGCTCGAACGCGACCTGAAGCCGTTCGTCGGCAAGGTCCGCAGCGACGTGAAGGAGGAGGTACCGTTGTTGACGATGGCGCGCGCGGGCGAGCTGACCGCGCTGGTCGAGCAGGTCGGGCCCGCGCTGCTCGCGCGGCTGGCGAGGGGGGAGTAAGCGATGCGCATCAGTCAGCTCGATCTGATCAAGTACGGCAAGTTCACCGACGAGACGCTGCGTTTCCCGTCGGCCAGCGAGGATTTTCATGTGATCGTCGGGCCGAACGAGGCCGGCAAGTCGACGATCCGCACGGCCGTGTCCGAACTGCTGTTCGGGATGAAGCTGCAGACGCCGCTCGATTTCCTGCACAGCACGCCCGAGTTGCGGATCGGCGGCGTGCTGGAGAGCGGCACGGGCGAATTCGCGTTCCACCGTGCGCGCGGGCGCAGCCCGTTGCGCACGCCCGCCGACGACAAGCTGCCCGACGACTATCTGGCGTCGATCCTCGACGGCGCGACGCGCGAGTTCTTCGAGCAGATGTTCGGGCTCGATCACGGGCGGCTGGTCGATGGCGGCCGCAGCATTCTCGACGCATCGGACAAGCTCGGCCAGGTGCTGTTCGAATCGGCTGCCGGAGTCGGCAGCCTCGGGCCGGTGCGCGAGGAACTCGACGCGCGCGCGCTCGAATTGTGGGCGCCGCGTCGCAGCGGCAGCGCGTTCGCGTTGGCCGAAACGGCATTCAACGAAGCCGTCACCGAACTGAAGACGGTCCAGGTGCGCACGCGCGACTGGGTCGATCGCAAGGACGCGCGCGAAGCGGTCGAGCAGCAGATCGAGCAGGCACGCGCGGAACAGCGCCGGCTCGAAGCGCTGCGCTCGAAGCTCGAACGCGTGCGGCGGCTCGCGCCGTACCTGAAGGAGCTGACGGTCAAGGACGCGGCGTTGGCCGAACTGGGCGCGGTCGTCGAGTTGCCGCCGACCGCGTACGCGGATCTGCTGAAGGCGCAGGGCGATCTCGCGGCCGAACAGAAGGTGCTCGAGGAGCGGCGTGCCGACCTGCTCGCGAAGCGGCAGGCGCGCGATGCGATCGCCGCGGACGCCGACACGCTGGCGCTCGAAGCCGATATCGAAGCGCTCGATCGGCTGCGCGGCGCATGCATGAATCACGCGCAGGATCTGCTGCTGCTCGGCGCGGACGTCGAGCGGCACCTGTTAGCCGCGTCGTCGGCGGCCGCGCAGCTCGGCTGGCCGACGGACGAAGCGTCGCTGCGCGCCGCGTTGCCGACGGCGCTGTCGCTGAAGACGGTCGCGAACCTGCTGCGTGAGCACGGCCTGCTGCACCAGGCGCTTGCCGGCGCACGCGAATCGCTCGACGAACGCACGCGCGAGCTGGCGCAGGTCCGCGAACAACAGGCGCGCCTGTCGACCGTCGACGTGCCGGAAGCGTTGCGCGCGGCGCTGGCCGATGCGCAAGGCTTTCGCAACAGCGGCGCACGTGAGCAGGCGCTGGCGCACGAAATCGCGGCGGCCGAACGCACGCTGTCCGGCGCGCTCGACGCGCTCGGTCAGTGGCGCATGCCGGTCGATGCGCTGCGTGCGCTCGACGTACCGTCGGCGGCGCGGCTCGGTGCGCTGCTGAAGGAAGACAGCGAGCGTGCCAGCGCGGCCGCTGCCGCGCGCGACGCGCGGGATGGCGCACTCGAAGAGCTCGAGCGGCTCGAACTGCAGGAGAAGCATTTCGCGGAAAACCACAAGGTCGTCACGACCGCCGACGTGCTGGCGGCGCGTGCGCGGCGCGACGGCGCGTGGGGCGAGATTCGCAGCGGCGCCGTTGATCTCGCCACGGGCGCACCGGCGCTCGACGATGCGATTCGCCTCGCCGACGAACTCGTCGATGCGCAGCTCGGCGCGACCCAGGCCGCGGCGACGCTGCAATCGCTGCGTCAACAGGTCGAATCCGCGCGTGCGGGCGTGACGCGCCGGCAGGCCGCGCTTGACGAACGCGAGCGCGAGCTCGCCGCCCATCGCGACGCCTGGGCCGCGCTCGCGACGGCGGCCGCGGTGCCCGGCATGCCGCTGGCGGCGATGGGCGACTGGCTCGCGAAGCGCGATACGGTATTCGCCGCGCAGGCCGATCTCGATCGTCAGCGCCGCGAATTCGACACGATGCGGGCTGCGCGGGCCGGCGCGGAAGCCGCGTTGCGAGCGGCGCTGCTGACGGTATCGCGAGGCGGCGAGGCGGACGGGTTGGCCGCGCTCGTCGCCGTCGCCGAGACGTTTGTCCAGTCGGCCGAGAAAGCGGCCGCACAGAAGGACAGCCTCGACGATCGTGCGCGCGAAGCCGAACGCGGCTGTGCGACCGCGCAGTCGCGGGCCGATCATGCGCAAACGGCTTACGACGCGTGGCAAGCGCAATGGCGCGACGCGCTGGCCGACGCGAAACTGTCCGCGAGCGCGACGACGCTGGCCGCGGCGGAAGGCGCGCTCGGGCTTGCGGATACGGTGATGGCCGAACTGGCCGAGGCCGACGCGCCACGCAACCGGATCGCCACGATCCGCGCGGAGCTGAACGCGCTCGAGGCCGGCGCGCGGCGGCTTGCCGAAGCGCTCGCGCCGGAATGGCTGGCGAGCGGTGACTGGCTGGACGTGGCGCGCCGGCTGACGATGCGCCTCGCGGCCGCCCGGGAAATCGCCCGTGCGATCGATCGTGCCGACGAGGCCGTGCGGCAGGCCGACGGCAAGGTCGCGGACGCGGCTGCCGCGGTAGCCGGCGCCGACGCGCGCATCCAGCCGCTGCTGCAACTGGCCGGCGTCGCGTCGATCGACGCGGCGCTGCCGCTGGCCGAGCGCTCGGATCGGCAGCGCCAGCTTCGGCAGGCGGTCGATGCCGCGCACGAGGCGCTGGTGCGCGACGGCGACGGGCTGTCCCGGTCCGCCGTCGAGGCCGAGGTGGCGGAACAGGACATTGCCGACGTGCCGGCGCATCTCGAAGCGGTGAAGCAGTCGCTCGCCGATATCGGCAAGCGGCTGAACGAGCTGTCGCAGCAGCAGGTCGTGGCCGACCAGGCGTTCGGCGCGATCGACGGCCAGGCGAACGCGGCAGTCGCCGAGGCGAAACGGCAGGAGGCGCTGGCGGCGATGGGCGACGCGGCCGAACAGTATCTGGAGGCGGCCACCGCGAGCCGCTTGCTGAAGTGGGCGACGGATCGCTACCGCGACCAGAAGCAGGGGCCGATGCTCCGGCGCGCGGGCGAGATTTTCGCCGGGCTCACGCTGGGCGAATTCGCGAAGCTGACCGTCGACACCGAACGGACGCCGCCCGCGCTGTATGCGCGGCGCACGAGGGGAACGTCGGTCGAGGTCGCGGGGCTCAGCGAAGGGACCCGCGATCAGCTGTTCCTCGCGCTGCGGATCGCGGCGCTGGAGTTGCAGCTCGGCAGCCGCACGGCGCTGCCGTTCGTCGCCGACGACCTGTTCATCAATTTCGACGATGCGCGCGCGAAGGCCGGGCTCGATGCGTTGCGCGATCTGTCGACGCGCACGCAGGTGCTGTTCCTGACGCACCACGACCACCTGCTGCCGCTCGTGAGGGATGTATTCGGCGCGCGGGTCAACGTGGTCGAGTTGCAGCGCGCGCCGGCCGGCGCGTGACACGGGGTACGCCGGGATGCCGGCGCACGGGAAGGGTCATCGCGTACAGGTAGTATGAGCAGTTCCGAAACGCACGCGGCCGGTTCGACGGCCGCGGGTCTGGCCACACGAGGGGGGAATATGAAGAAGCTGGTAGCCGCGATTGCGTTCGCGGCGGACAAGCATCGCAATCAGCGGCGCAAGGATGAAGAGGCGTCGCCGTACATCAATCATCCGATCGCGCTCGCCGACGTGCTGGCCAACGAGGCCGGCGTCGAGGACGAACGCGTGATCGTCGCGGCCGTGTTGCACGACACGGTCGAGGATACGGAGACGACCGAGCAGGAGTTGCTGCGGCTGTTCGGCAAGGACGTGGCGGACATCGTGATGGAAGTCACCGACGACAAGTCGCTGCCGAAGGAGGAGCGCAAGCGTCTGCAGGTCGAGCACGCGGCCACCATCAGCCGGCGCGCGAAGCTCGTGAAGCTGGCCGACAAGATCTGCAACCTGCGCGACATCGCCCGGCATCCGCCCGCGGACTGGCCGCTCGAACGCAAGCAGGCGTACTTCGACTGGGCGAAGTCGGTCGTCGACCCGATGCGCGGCGTCCATCCCGGTCTCGAGGCGATCTTCGACACCGCGTACGCCGCGCGGCCGGCGGACTGACGCACGCGCATGTGCTCGGCCCGATTCGCCGCACGACAACCCGCTGCCGTGGCGGGTGTCGACGTCGGCGGCGACAGGAAGCTGTGCGATCTCGTGATCCTGCGTGGCTCGACGGTCGTCTGCCGGGAAGCGCGGATCGCGCCCGAGTCGCTGCCCGCACTGTGTCTCGCCCATGATGTCGTCGCCGTCGGCGTCGACGCACCGAGCCTGTGGTGGACCGGGAGCGGCCGCCGCGCGGCCGAGCAGGCGCTCGCGCGCGAACGGATCTCGTGCTTCCCGACCCCGTCGCGGGAGCAGGCCGTCGCGAGCACGTCGGGCTTCTTCGACTGGATGTTCATGGGGGAGCGCGTCTACCGCGCGCTCGCGGACGCTTATCCGTTATTGACCGACGCGCGCTACGCGGGTGGGCGGGCGAGCTTCGAAACCTATCCTTACGCGATTACCTGCGCGATGCTGGGCAAGGCCGTGGCGTCGGCGAAGCTGAAGCGCAACCAGCGCCGGCAATTGCTGGAGCGACTGGGCATCGACGTATCGACGCTGAGCTCCGTTGATGCGCGCGATGCGACTCTGTGTGCATTGACGGCGCAATACGTGATCGAAGGGAATGCGCATGCGTACGGCGATGCGGCGGGCGGATACATCCGCGTGCCGATGATGCGCGAGACGATCGTGCTGGATGCATCGTAGCGCCGGCGTGCGGTTCCGCGCGGGGCGAAGGTCGCACGGTGGTCGCTTCGTGCGGGAATCGGCGGCAGGCCCGGCGATGCAGGGGAAGCAGCTAACGGTTGTCGGTGGGCACGACGTGAGTCCGGTGTACCGTGCGGTTCCGGTCGAGCCGGTTCAATCCTCGAGGATGGATGTCGGCACGCTGGACAGGTCGCAGGCTTGTGCTTGCTCGAAGTAGCTGTCCGCATCGTCGATCATCACGACCGCGACGTCGATCAGCTCGTCCAGCCGTTGCAGCAGCGATTCCCGCCACTCGATGTCTTCGTCGCGCTCGGGCGTCTTGTCCAGTTGCTCGATGATCGAGTCGGCCGTCTGCAGGAATGGAATTGCCTGCTGATAGTTTTCGATCGAGACCAGCGCTGCATTGCGTGCGCCGACGAGCCGCTCGCGATGCGTGTCCGCCAGTTCGGATTCGCCGCTGATGCGCGGCAACATGTCCGAGATGCGTTGCAGAAGCGGCGGGACCTGTTGTTCCAGCAGGATCGCGCGCTCGCGCAGTGCGGCATATTCGTCGCGAAGGTCGGCGTCGCCGGGTTGAGTCGTGCTGTCCATCATCGATATGAGTGCGTGGTTCGGTCGCGGCATGATACTCGACCGCGCCGGGTTCCTTGCCGGTTCCCCGCCCTCCTATATATGGGAGGGAAGAGACGTGTTCGTCATATCTTTGGAGGGCGGCGCGTGTTGCGTTTTACCGCCCGTCGAGCGCAAAACCTCCGTGCGCGGCAGCGCACGGAGGCTTTTTCAAACTTTCTTCACAAAGGGCTTGCGTGGACGGGGGCGGGTGCTTAGAATCACGCCTCTTTCGCGCTAACGGAAACACGGCGCGGAAGGAAGGGAAGCAGTGCTGTTGAGGTTCGGCGGTAGCGAGCCTTGGCGGTACGGAAGTTGAGCCCCGCA
>NZ_BBSK01000136.1:0-24576 GCF_001319805.1 Burkholderia sp. E168m22 | reverse complement strand
CCTTGTAGATCGGCGCCGTGTGAAAGCACTGGCCGCGATCCAGAGCGACATGTTGGATTCTCGTGTGTGATACACACAACCTAAATTACTGCTTCTTCCCAGATTGGTTCTGTTGGCCACGCCAGCAGAACAACCCCCTTTGCCTGATGACCATAGCGAGTCGGTCCCACCCCTTCCCATCCCGAACAGGACCGTGAAACGACTCTACGCCGATGATAGTGCGGATTCCCGTGTGAAAGTAGGTAATCGTCAGGCTCCCTAAGCCAGAAACCCCCGCCCGAAAGGCGGGGGTTTTTGCATTTGCGTGGCGGAAATTCCCGACGTAGATCACGCCTCGTGCTGAATAGCTACACGGCAGCACATCTAAGCAGCGGGCTGCTGAGATCTCAGAAATCAGACCTGCTCCCGGACTGATCGAACCTCGGTATTTCCCTGCCGCAACCTCTCTTACCTCGGTCGGTAGCCCAATCTGATCAACCGTACGCAGTGAGTCATCTTGCTGCGATCTCCTCACCCATCAGACCATGATCCGCAAGATCGGAAAAAATCTGCCCGGGATGGCGCTCGATTCCTTTTCGCCGATCTTTTCGGCCCCCAGTGTCAGATAGAAAGGCGCGGCATTGGGATCCGCTTCGATCACAAAGCTCTTGATTCCTCTCGCGGCGGCCTCGGTCCGAACCGATTCCCACAGCGCACGGGCGACGCCCTGACCCATGTGATCGGGATGAACGAACAGCCATCCGGGCGTTGGCCGATCCGAATTCAACGATGCTCGGATCCAGAATCCGATGATCGACTCGCCTGATTCCGCGACGTAACCGATCGCCCCTTCGATCGTCTCCCGCGAGACCGTGAGATCGTTTTGCCACAAGTCCAGCCATTCCTTCGGATAGCCCCAGTGCGCCTTCGAAAGGTGCGCCAGTCGTGTGAGTTCGTCCGCGTCCGCGGCACGCGCAGCACGTACGGTAAATAGCTTGTGCATTTCGGCTCTCGTCATGGCGGACACCCCCTCGGTCGGCGTTTTCATGAGTGCATCATCCGGATCGTATGGTCTCATCGCCCGATCGACAGCCGACCCGCTCGCCGCAGTGTCGCGCGATGCCATTCAAACGCACACGCCCGGCGCGGCTATATGACCTGCGACGCATGTCCGGCGACGACGCGCCAGTGGGCGCCCGATCGACGCCAGAGGCGCGTATAGGCAAACGTGCCGGTGAATGCCGCGCCATCGAAACGGCCGGCGAGAGCCGCTCGCGTCGTGGTGAGAATCATCTCGTCGACCGCGGATGCGCGCATTTCGATGACGTCGAGTGTGTCGAGACGCAAAAGCTTCGCGCGATGCGCGGCCAGGTCGTCCTCTTTCGAGATGACCTGGCCAGTCGGGACTGTGAACACCAGATCGTCGTCCAGCAGCGCATCGAGCGCTTCGACGTCGTTGGCCAGCATCGCCGCGCGGAGCGCGGTTTCGCTGGGTTCGATGACGGTACGGATTGCATCCATGTCAGGCCTCGCATCATTCGAAGGGAAAGCGGCACGGGGGCGACAAACTCGGCCTATCGCGCATTCGACAGCGACTGACGCCGGACCAGCATCACCATGCAGATGCCGATCGACGCGATCAGGTTGACGACCGGATAGAACGCGACCGCGACACTCCACGTGCTCAGTGCCAGCAACGCCAGCGCGTACTTGAGCACGCACAGCGCGAAATAGACGAGGCTCTCGCTCAACGGATCGCGGATCGTCTTGCGCACGGTCGGGCCGAGGCCGGCCAGCTCGATCAGCGTGACCAGGCAGATCGACACCGTCGGATCGTCGGTCAGCATCCACAGCGGAATGGCTGACAGTGCTGCACACAGGAACAGCCAGTCGAGGCCCGTCCAGCCGTGCTCGCCGCGAAACAGGCTGGCGATCAGCGTCAGAAAGCACGTGACGGCAATCGCCGCCGTGCACCATGCGGACGGGCCCGCGCCCGCGACGAACTGGCCGGCGGCCGCGATCGCCGTGACGACCGACCACACGAGCCACGTGAACAGATGCGGGCGAACGGTGCGCCGATAGATCGCGAGCCCGTAAGGAATCGCCGCCAGCAGCGACACGGCCGTTCCGATCACGCCGAAGATCGAAGCGGCGCTTTCATCGACATTCACCATCGACGCAACCCTTGTTCGGATTGCCGATCAGTATGTGGTCAGACGGATCAGGGCGCAACGTCCTGTGTTTTCCGCGGTGCGGTGAGCGCTATGCAGATTCGCACCGGAAGGACTGGCGCGTATCGACCGCACATGACGAGACGCTCCGCATCCACCTAGCCAGTCAAGACTCCGCCTTCGCCGCATGCACGTCGCGCCGAAACGCACCGGGGCTCGTGCCCGTCCATTTCCGGAACGCGCGATGAAACGCGCTCGGCTCGGTGAAGCCGAGCTCGACCGCGATCTCCGCGACGCTGAGCGCGTGCCCGCGCAGCAGCGACTGGGCCAGCGCGCCGCGTAATTCGTCCTTGATCGCCGCGAAACTTTGCCCTTCGCTGCGCAAACGCCGCCGCAGCGTCGCGGGCGTCGTGTCGAGGCGCACGGCCAGCGTGTCGAAGTCGGGCCATTCGGCGGCCGGCAGCGCTTTCAGGTGCGCGCGCGTCTTCGCGACCCAGCCTGTGTCGTGCCGGTAGCGCACGAGGAGATTGCCGGGTGCGCCGCGCAGGAAGGTCCGCAGTGTCTGCTCCGAGCGGATCGTCGGCAGCGCGAGGTACGCGGCGTTGAACGCGAGCCGGCTGTCGGGCCGGTCGAAATGCACCGGGACGCCGAAGAACTGGTGATAGTCGCTGCGCTGGCCGAGGCTCGGGCACGCGAAATCGATGCGCTGCAGCGGGATGCGCCGGCCGATCAGCCAGCACGCGACGCCGAGCAGGATCAGCCAGAACGTCCGGTACGCGAATGCCGGATACGGCGCGCCCGATTGCGCCAGCACGACCTGCGCCTGCCCGTCGGCCACGACGAGTTCGCCGTGCGGCTCGTCGAGCACCACACGCAGGAATTTCAGCGCGCGCCGCAGCGCCTTGTCGAGCGTGCCGGCGTGCAGCACCGCGTGACACAGCAGCGTAAAGCTGCCGCGCCGCATCGGGCGCGCGGCCAGCCCGAAGAATTCGTCGTCGAGCGTACCGGCGATCGCGAGCCACAGCCGGCCGTACTGCTGCGGCGTGACGGGCTCGTGCACGGCGGCCGGCAGCCCGGCGGCACGCAGCACGGGCGCGGTCGGCAAGTCGCGCCGGCGGAGGCACGCGAGCGCATCGTCGACGAAATCCGGCGAAATCATCTGCGGCCCCATTTCCTGCGTCCTCTCGACATGGCAAAAGCGATCATGATTCTAGATTCCGTTTGTCATTGATTGCAATGTAGGGGCTGTCTACTATCGATGTATCCCCGTCGCGCCTCTGGCGCGTCGGCGGCTATAACGCACAGGAGACACGCATGCCTGAAGGAGCTACCGCCCGGGCGGTGCCGGCCTACGCCGACGCCGTGGCCCGTTTCAGTATCGAGACCGCTGCCGCGCAACTGAGCGGCGATCTGGAGCGCGGCCTGAACGCGTGTGTCGAATGTTGCGACCGGCACGCGAAGGCGGACGCGATCGCGCTCGACTGGATCGACGCCGGCGGGCAGCACCACCGCTTCACGTTCGCGCAAATGCAGGCGTTGTCGGCCCGGGTCGCGAACCTGCTCGTCGCGCAGGGCGTGAAGCCGGGCGACGTGGTGGCCGGCCTGCTGCCGCGCACGCCGGAGCTCGTCGCGACGATCCTCGGCACGTGGCGCGCGGGCGCCGTGTACCAGCCGCTGTTTACCGCGTTCGGCCCGAAGGCGATCGAGCACCGGCTGCGCATGAGCGATGCGCGGCTCGTCGTGACCAACGTCGCGAATCGCGCGAAGCTCGACGAAATCGCCGATTTCCCGCCGGTCGCGACGGTACGCGAAGCAGGCGAGGCGCTGCGGATGCGCGACATCGATTTCCGCACGGCGCTCGACGCGCAATCCGATACGTTCGAGCCCGTGCCGCGCAAGGGGTCGGACCTGTTCATGATGATGTCGACGTCGGGCACGACGGGCTTGCCGAAGGGCGTGCCGGTGCCGCTGTACGCGCTGCTCGCGTTCAGCGCGTACATGCGCGAAGCGGTCGACCTGCGTGCCGGCGACCGGTTCTGGAACATCGCCGATCCGGGCTGGGCGTACGGGCTCTATTACGCGATCACGGGCCCGCTGCTGCTCGGTCATGCGACGACGCTGTACGAGGGCAGCTTCACGGTCGACAGCACGTACGACGTGATCGACCGGCTCGGCATCACGAGCCTCGCGGGTTCGCCGACCGCATTCCGGATGCTGATGGCGGCCGGGACGGAAGCGGCCGCGCGCGTGAAGGGCCGGCTGCGCGCGGTGAGCAGCGCGGGCGAACCGTTGAACCCGGAGGTCGTGCGCTGGTTCCACGCGGCGCTCGGCGCGCCGATCCACGATCACTACGGCCAGACCGAACTGGGCATGGTCGTGAACAACCATCACGGCCTCACGCACGTGGTGCACGTCGGTTCGGCCGGCTTCGCGATGCCGGGCTACCGCGTCGCGGTGCTCGACGAAGCGGGCCGCGAACTCGGCCCCGGCGAGCCCGGCAACCTCGCGATCGACATCGCTCGCTCGCCGCTGCTGTGGTTCCGCGGCTACTGGCAGCAGGACACGCCGGCGATCGCGGGCGGCTATTACCGGACCGGCGACAACGTCGAGCTGGAGCCGGACGGCGCCGTGAGCTTCATCGGCCGCGCGGACGACGTGATCACGTCGTCCGGCTACCGGATCGGCCCGTTCGACGTGGAGAGCGCGCTGATCGAGCATCCGGCCGTCAGCGAGGCCGCCGTGATCGGCGTGCCCGACCCGGAGCGCACGGAGATCGTGAAGGCGTTCGTCGTCCTGTCGAAGGGCTTCGACGGCACGCCCGAACTGGCCGAGGAATTGAGTCTGCACGTGAAGCGGCGGCTGTCCGCTCACGCTTATCCGCGCGCGATCGACTTCGTCGACGCGCTGCCGAAAACCCCGAGCGGCAAGATCCAGCGCTTCGTGTTGCGCAAGATGGAAGCCGAGAAGGTCGCTCAACCCTGAATACGGACTGCCAATGAATATCAAGGATCGCGTTTTTCTGATTACGGGCGCCGGTTCCGGCCTCGGCGCCGCGGTGGCGCGCATGGTCGTCGCGCAAGGCGGCAAGGCCGTGCTGCTGGACGTCAATGACGAGGCGGGCGCGGGTCTCGCGAACGAACTCGGCGCGGCCGCGCGCTTCGTGAAGACCGACGTGACGAGCGAAGCCGACGGTCAGGCGGCCGTTGCGGCCGCGCGCGACGCGTTTGGCCGCGTCGATGCGCTCGTCAACTGCGCGGGCGTCGCGCCGGGCGAGAAGGTCGTCGGCCGCGATGGCCTGCACTCGCTCGACCGCTTCGCGCGGGCGGTGTCGATCAACCTCGTCGGCACGTTCAACATGATTCGGCTGGCTGCTGAAGCGATGTCGAAGCAGGACGCCGATGCGGAAGGCGAGCGCGGCGTGATCATCAACACCGCGTCGGTCGCGGCGTTCGACGGACAGATCGGACAGGCCGCGTATGCGGCGTCGAAGAGCGGCGTGGTGGGCATGACGCTGCCGATCGCGCGCGAACTCGCGCGCTTCGGCATTCGCGTCGTGACGGTCGCGCCCGGTATCTTCGCGACGCCGATGATGGCCGGCATGCCGCAGGACGTGCAGGACGCGCTCGGCAAGAGCGTGCCGTTTCCGCCGCGGCTCGGCCGCCCGGAAGAATTTGCGGCGCTGGTGCGCCACATCGCCGAGAACACGATGCTGAACGGCGAAGTCATCCGTCTCGATGGCGCGTTGCGCATGGCACCGCGCTGACACTGGAGGAAGCGAATCATGACGACTCAGGATCCGATCGTAATCGTGGGCGCGGCGCGCACGCCGATGGGTGGTTTTCAGGGCGACCTGGCGGCGGCGAGCGCGAGCGACCTTGGCGCGGTGGCGATTCGCGCCGCGCTCGAGCGCGCGAACGTGCCGGCCGAACGCATCGAGGAAATCGTGTTCGGCTGCGTGCTGCCGGCCGGCCAGGGCCAGGCGCCCGCGCGACAGGCCGCGCTGAAGGCCGGGCTGCCGCTCGCGGCGGGCGCGACCACGGTCAACAAGATGTGCGGTTCGGGGATGAAGGCGGCGATGTTCGCGCACGACCTGCTGCTGGCCGGTTCGGCGGCGGTGGCCGTGGCGGGCGGGATGGAGAGCATGACGAATGCGCCGTACCTGCTGCCGAAGGCGCGCGCGGGTATGCGCATGGGGCACGGGCAGGTGCTCGACCACATGTTCCTCGACGGGCTCGAGGACGCGTATGAAAAGGGCCGCCTGATGGGCACCTTCGCCGAGGATTGCGCGCAGGCGTACCAGTTCACGCGCGAAGCGCAGGATGCGTTCGCGATTGCGTCGCTGACGCGGGCGCAGCGCGCGATCGCGGAAGGGCGGTTCGTGTCGGAAATCGCGCCGGTGACCGTGAAGGCCGGCAAGACGGAAAGCGTCGTGTCGATCGACGAGCAGCCCGGCAAGGCGAAACTCGACAAGATCCCGACGCTGAAGCCGGCGTTTCGCGACGGCGGCACGGTGACGGCCGCGAACGCATCGTCGATCTCGGACGGCGCGGCCGCGCTCGTGATGATGCGCCGCTCGGAGGCCGAGCGCCTCGGCCTCACGCCGAAGGCCGTGATCGTCGGGCATGCGACTCATGCGGACAAGCCCGGCCTGTTCGCGACTGCACCGATCGGCGCGCTGCGCAAGCTGTCGGAGAAAACCGGCTGGAACCTGCGCGACGTCGACCTGTTCGAGATCAACGAAGCGTTCGCGGTGGTGCCGATGGCCGCGATGCGCGACCTCGATCTGCCGCACGAGAAGGTGAACGTGCACGGCGGCGCGTGCGCGCTCGGGCATCCGATCGGCGCATCGGGTGCGCGCGTGATGGTGACGCTGCTGGCCGCGCTCGAAACGTATGGCCTGACGCGCGGCGTCGCATCGCTGTGCATCGGCGGCGGTGAAGCAACGGCGGTTGCGATCGAGCGCATCGCGTAACACTTCGCATCACGCATCACGTCGCATCGCATCGCATCGTTCGCACGGATGTGGCATCACGGGCGGCGCGTATCGCACGGGACATCCCCGTGCGGTACGCGCCGCCCGCTTTTGTTGGGGGGATCGCCGTATCGCGTTAAGGCTTCGCGTTCGGCGACACCGCGCCGCACGCGCGAATCACGAGCTGCACGACCTGCTCGGTCTTTTCGTCGAACGCCTTCTTCGTGAACGCGCGCTTGCCGCTCAGCGCGCGAATCTGCGCATCGAAATCCGCATAGTGCTGCGTGGTCGCCCAGATCAGGTACATCAGCGCATGCGGGTCGATCGGCGCGAGCAGCCCGCGCGTGATCCAGCCTTCGATCACCCTGACGCGCGCGTCGAACCACGGCTTCACGCGTTGCGACAGGATGTCCTGCATGTGCTCCGCGCCGTGGATGATCTCGTTGGCCCACACCTTCGAGCCGAGCGGGCGCCGCTGCGACAGCGTCATCTTCGCGCGCACGTAGCCGCCGATCGCTTCGACCGGATCGTCGTCGGCCTCGAACGAGCCGGCCGCGCGATGCCAGTCCTCGAACAGGTCGTCGAGCACGCGGCGGTACAGCGCGAGCTTGGTCGGGAAGTAGTAGTGCACGTTCGCCTTCGGCAGGCCGGCGCGCTCCGCGATCATCGCGGTGCTGGCGCCGGCGAGCCCGCGTTCCGCGAATACGGCTTCCGCGCACGCGAGCAGATGCGCTTCGTTGGACTCGCGAATATGCGCCTTGCGTCGCCGCAAAGGCGCCGGCGTTTCGTCACGGTCGGTGGCTGCGATTGCCGCCTCGTCATGTCTCATCGTTACCCTCGCGCGGCGGCCATGCCGCGTTGGGCTTCATTCTAGCCGCTGATTCGCGTCGCGCGCACGCATGTGGCCGCGCGGCAGTCACGACGATGCTGCATTGCGATGGCACGTTTCTCGCTCTGTCGCGTCACGCAAGAAAGACGTTGCGCTGGTCATTTTGATCGTCTAAAACCTGTCCAATCGGACAGGATTTAACGCGTTGCCTGCATCGACGGACATGCACCGCATCCGTGCGGCGTGCCCCGAAACAGGCCTCGCACGCACCGGCACAGACCGGGCTGGCGACATCACCGACCCCACAGGAGCGATACGAATGAGCGCGGTATCGGAAACAGTGAAGCGGGCAGCTTTCGACACGTCGATCAGGGTCGACGGCAAGCGGTTGTGGGACAGCCTGATGGAAGTCGCGAAGATCGGCGCGACGCCGAAGGGCGGCGTGTGCCGCCTCGCGCTGACCGATCTCGACAAGGCCGGCCGCGACCTGATCGTCGGCTGGGCGAAGGCCGCCGGCTGCACGGTGACGGTCGATACGATGGGCAACGTGTTCATGCGCCGCGCGGGCCGCGTGGCCGACGCGGCGCCGGTCGTCACGGGTTCGCACGCGGATTCGCAGCCGACCGGCGGGCGCTTCGACGGTATCTACGGCGTGCTCGGCGGCCTCGAGGTGATTCGCAGTCTGAACGATCACGGCATCGAGACCGAGCATCCGGTCGAGGTCGTGATCTGGACCAATGAGGAAGGCTCGCGCTTCGCGCCCGCGATGGTCGCGTCGGGCGTGTTCGCGGGTGTGTTTCCGCTCGAATACGGGCTGTCGCGCAAGGACGTGGACGGCAAGACGATCGGCGAGGAGCTGGCGCGCATCGGCTACGCGGGCGACGTGCCGTGCGGCGGGCGCAAGCTGCACGCGGCGTTCGAGCTGCATATCGAACAGGGGCCGATTCTCGAAGCGGAATGCAAGACGATCGGCGTCGTGACCGACGCGCAGGGGCAGCGCTGGTACGAGATCACGTTCACCGGCCAAGAAGCGCACGCGGGGCCGACGCCGATGCCGCGCCGCCGCGACGCGCTGCTCGGCGCGTCGCGCGTGGTCGATCTCGTCAACCGGATCGGCCTTGATCACGCGCCGTTCGGCTGCGCGACGGTCGGCATGATGCAGGTCCACCCGAACTCGCGCAACGTGATTCCCGGCCGCGTGTTCTTCACCGTCGATTTCCGTCATCCGGACGACGCCGTGCTCGCGAAGATGGATGCGGCGCTGCGCGACGGCGTCGCGCGCATCGCGGCCGACATCGGGCTCGAAACCGAACTCGAGCAGATTTTCTACTACAAGCCGGTCGCGTTCGATCCTGAGTGCGTGGCGGCCGTGCGCGGCGCGGCCGACCGCTTCGGCTACTCGCATCGCGACATCGTGTCGGGTGCGGGCCACGACGCGTGCTATCTGGCGCAGGTCGCGCCGACGTCGATGGTGTTCGTGCCCTGCATCGACGGCATCAGCCACAACGAGATCGAGGACGCGACGCCCGCATGGATCGAGGCCGGCGCGAACGTGCTGCTGCACGCGATGTTGTCGCGCGCATGCGAGCCGGCCTCGTGACGGAGCGACCGTAGCGGCCGTGAGGCTGCATCACGTCAGATATTTGCATTCCTAAGCACGACCGCCCCGACTGTGCATCCGCAGCCGGCGGGGACGGCTTTGTCTCCACCCAGTCGAAGGAACGCGTATGACCACCCAGCCAACCGGCGATATCGCCGCGCATCGCCTGTCGTCCACGCAACTCTCGTGCGAATTCGCCGATATCGCGCCGCTGCTCGATCCGACTGCCGCAGCGGCCGCCGCAAGCCGCTGTCATTACTGCTACGACGCGCCGTGCGTGCATGCGTGCCCGACGCAGATCGACATCCCGAGCTTCATCCGCAAGATCGGCAACGGCAATCTGAAAGGCGCGGCGACTGACATCCTGTCCGCGAATCCGCTCGGCGGGATGTGCGCACGCGTGTGCCCGACCGAGATCCTGTGTGAAGGCGCGTGCGTGCGCAACCATCAGGATGCGCAGCCCGTCGCGATCGGCGCGCTGCAGCGGCACGCGACCGACTGGGCGATGCAGACCGGCGCGGTGCAGTTCCGGCGCGCGCCCGAGACGGGCCGCCATGTGGCGGTGGTCGGCGCGGGGCCGGCCGGGCTCGCGTGCGCGCACCGGCTCGCGCTCGCCGGGCATCGCGTCACGCTGTTCGACGCACGCCCGAAGGCCGGCGGCCTCAACGAATACGGGATCGCCGCGTACAAGACCGTCGACGATTTCGCGCAACGCGAAGTCGAGTGGTTGCTGTCGGTGGGCGGCATCACGCTGGAAACGGGAGTGGCGCTTGGCCGCGACGTGACGCTCGACACGCTGCGCGAGCAGCACGACGCGGTATTCCTTGCGATGGGCCTCGGCGGCGTGCGTGCGCTCGCGATCGACGGCGAGCAACTGCGCGGCGTGATGAACGCGGTCGATTTCATCGAGCAGGTGCGGCAGGCCGACACGCTCGCGAACGTGCCGGTCGGCCGGCGCGTGGTCGTGATCGGCGGCGGCAATACGGCGATCGATGCGGCGGTGCAGAGCCGCAAGCTCGGTGCGGAGCGCGTGACGATGGTGTATCGGCGCGGCGTGGACGCGATGAGCGCGACATGGGCCGAGCGCGAGTTCGCGCAGAAGAGCGGCGTCACGCTGGTCACGAACGCGAAGCCGGTGCGCATTGCGGGCACGGACGGGCAGGTGACGGGCGTCGAATTCGAAGGCGCATCGGGCGAGCGTTTCACCGTCGACGCGGACATGGTGCTGAAGGCGATCGGCCAGACGCTGGTGCCGGACGGTGTCGAAGCCGCGCTGCTGACCGCGGACGGCACCCGTATCGCGGTGGATGCGGACGGACGCACGGCGCTGCCGGACGTATGGGCCGGCGGCGACTGCGCGGCGACGGGCGGCATCGACCTCACGGTGCAGGCCGTGCAGGACGGCAAGCGCGCGGCCGCGTCGATCGACGCGACGCTCGCGGCGCGCGACGCGAAGGCGGCCTGACCGCGCGACGCACCGCACGCACACCGAACACGACCCCATTCTCACGGAGCCGAACATGGCCGACCTTCGCTGCACCATCGCAGGCATCACTTCGCCGAATCCCTTCTGGCTGGCGTCCGCGCCGCCCACAGACAAGGCCTACAACGTCAATCGCGCCTTCGAGGCGGGCTGGGGTGGCGTCGTCTGGAAGACGCTCGGGCTCGATCCGCACGTTGTCAACGTCAGTTCGCGTTACGGCGCCGTGCAGTGGAATGGCCAGCGCATCGCGGGGCTGAACAACATCGAGCTGATCACCGACCGTCCGCTCGACGTGAACCTGAGAGAGATCGCGCAGGTGAAGCGCGACTGGCCGGACCGCGCGCTGATCGTGTCGCTGATGGTGCCGTGCAACGAGCGCGACTGGAAATGGATCCTGCCGCTCGTCGAGGACACCGGGGCCGACGCGGTCGAACTCAACTTCGGCTGCCCGCACGGGATGAGCGAGCGCGGCATGGGCGCGGCGGTCGGGCAGGTGCCCGAATACGTCGAGATGGTCACGCGCTGGGTGAAGGAAGGCACGAAGCTGCCGTGCCTCGTGAAGCTCACGCCGAACATCAGCGATATCCGGATGGGCTCGCGCGCCGCGTACAAGGGCGGCGCGGACGGCGTGTCGCTGATCAACACGATCAACTCGATCGTCGCGGTCGATCTCGACCAGATGGCGCCGATGCCGACCGTCGACGGCAAGGGCACGCACGGCGGCTATTGCGGGCCGGCGGTCAAGCCGATCGCACTGAACATGGTCGCGGAGATCGCCCGCGACCCGGAAACACCGAACCTGCCGATCTCGGGCATCGGCGGCATCTCGTCGTGGCGTGATGCGGCCGAGTTCATGGTGCTCGGCGCCGGCAGCGTGCAGGTGTGCACCGCCGCGATGCATTACGGATTCCGGATCGTGTCGGATCTCGCCGATGGCCTGTCGAACTGGATGGACGAAAAGGGCTACGCGACGCTCGATGACATTCGCGGCCGCGCGGTGCCGAACGTGACCGACTGGAAATACCTGAACCTGAAGTACGACATCAAGGCGCGCATCGACCAGGATCGCTGCATCCAGTGCGGGCTGTGCCATATCGCATGCGAGGACACGTCGCACCAGGCGATCACGGCGACGAAGGACGGTGCGCGGCACTTCGAAGTGGTCGATTCGGAATGCGTCGGGTGCAATCTTTGCATGCATGTGTGTCCGGTCGAGCAATGCATCACGATGGAGCGCGTCGATTCGGGCGACTACGCGAACTGGACCACGCATCCGAACAATCCGGCGAGCGCGGAGGCTGGTGCGAGTGGCCCGGCGGCGGCACCCGAGAAGCACGCGAAGGCGGCCTGACCGAGGTCCGGCGGTGCGGCATGGACCGCGCCGCCGCTTTTCGTTTCCCCGGGCCGGCATCGCACGATGCCGGCGCCGACGTTTTCGTGGAGCGCGTTCAATGAAACCAGCAGCGATTCCCGCCGATCCCGACAGCGCCGCGGCGCACGGCGGCAGCCTGTACAACGACGACCTCGCGCCGACGACGCCGGCGCAGCGCACGTGGAAGTGGTACCACTTCGCGGCGCTGTGGGTCGGGATGGTGATGAACATCGCGTCGTACATGCTCGCGGCCGGCTTGATCCAGGAAGGCATGTCGCCGTGGCAGGCGGTGATGACGGTGCTGCTCGGCAACCTGATCGTGCTCGTGCCGATGCTGTTGATCGGCCATGCAGGCGCGAAGCACGGGATTCCGTATGCGGTGCTCGTGCGCGCGTCGTTCGGTACGCAGGGCGCGAAGCTGCCCGCGCTGCTGCGCGCGATCGTCGCCTGCGGCTGGTACGGCATCCAGACCTGGCTCGGCGGCAGCGCGATCTACACGCTGCTGAACATCCTGACCGGCAACGCGCTGCACGGCGCGGCGCTGCCTGTCGTTGGCATCTCGTTCGGGCAACTCGCGTGCTTCCTCGTGTTCTGGGCGCTGCAGCTGTATTTCATCTGGCACGGCACCGATTCGATCCGCTGGCTCGAAAGCTGGTCTGCGCCGATCAAGGTCGTGATGTGCGTGGCGCTCGTGTGGTGGGCGACGTCGCAGGCGGGCGGTGTCGGCTCGATGCTGTCGGCGCCGTCGCAGTTCGCGGCGGGCGGCAAGAAGGCCGGACTCTTCTGGGCGACCTTCTGGCCGGGCCTGACCGCGATGGTCGGCTTCTGGGCGACGCTCGCGCTGAACATTCCCGATTTCACGCGCTTCGCGCATTCGCAGCGCGACCAGATGATCGGGCAGTCGATCGGGCTGCCGCTGCCGATGGCGCTGCTGTCGGTGGTGTCGGTCGTCGTGACGTCGGCGACCGTCGTGATCTACGGCAACGCGATCTGGGATCCGATCGACCTGACGAGCCGGATGACCGGCATCGGCGTGGGCATCGCGCTCGTGATCCTCACGCTCGACACGATGTGCTGCAACCTCGCGGCGAACCTGGTCGGTCCCGCATACGATTTTTCGAGCCTGTGGCCGAAGGCGATCTCGTACCGCGCGGGCGGGATGATCACCGCGACGATCGCGATCGTGATGATGCCGTGGAAGATCCTCGCGACGACGGACGGCTACATCTTCACCTGGCTCGTCGGTTATTCGGCGCTGCTCGGGCCGGTCGCGGGCATCCTGATGGTCGACTATTTCCTGATTCGCGGCACGCAGCTCGACACACGCGCACTGTTCGACGAGCGCGGCGACTTCAGCTATGCGCGCGGCTGGAACCCGGCCGCGCTGGTCGCGCTCGCGGTCGGCGTGCTGCCGAACCTGCCGGGCTTCCTGCATACGGCGTTTCCGGCGTCGTTCCCGAACGTGCCGGCGTTCTTCAACACGCTTTACACGTACGCGTGGTTCGTCGGCCTCGTGCTGGCGTCGGGCGTGTACGGCACCTGGATGAAGTGGCGCGCCGGACAGCGCGCGCAGATCGCGAGCGCATGACGCACGCGCGGGCCGGATGCGGCTCGCGCGCGGCATGCGGCACCGACAGTCAACGAGGAGGCAACGAAATGGCAATCCTGATTCGTGGCGGCACCGTGGTCGATGCGGACCGCTCCTATCGCGCGGACGTGCTCTGCGCGGACCCGCAGGACGGCGGCACGATCCTGCAGATTGCGGAGCAGATCGACGCGCCGGCCGGCGCAACCGTGGTCGACGCGCACGACCAGTACGTGATGCCGGGCGGTATCGACCCGCACACGCACATGGAACTGCCGTTCATGGGTACCACCGCGAGCGACGATTTCTACTCGGGCACCGCGGCCGGGCTGTCGGGCGGCACGACGAGCATCATCGACTTCGTGATTCCGAGCCCGAAGCAGCCGCTGATGGATGCGTTCCGCGAATGGCGCGGCTGGGCCGAGAAGGCGGCTTCCGATTACGGTTTCCACGTGGCCGTGACGTGGTGGGACGACAGCGTGCACCGCGACATGGGCACGCTCGTGCGCGAGCATGGCGTGTCGAGCTTCAAGCACTTCATGGCGTACAAGAACGCGATCATGGCCGACGACGAGGTGCTCGTGAACAGCTTCACGCGTTCGCTCGAACTCGGCGCGCTGCCGACCGTGCACGCGGAAAACGGTGAGCTCGTGTTCCAGCTGCAAAAGGCGCTGCTCGCGCGCGGGATCACGGGGCCGGAGGCGCATCCGCTGTCGCGGCCGCCGGAGGTGGAAGGCGAGGCCGCGAACCGCGCGATCCGGATCGCGCAGGTACTCGGCGTGCCCGTGTATATCGTGCACGTGTCGGCGAAGGACGCGGTGGACGTGATCACCCGTGCGCGCAGCGAAGGGCTGCGTGTGTTCGGCGAAGTGCTGCCGGGCCACCTCGTGATCGACGAGGCCGTCTATCGCGATCCGGACTGGACGCGCGCGGCGGCCCACGTGATGAGCCCGCCGTTCCGCTCGGCCGAGCATCGCGAGGCGCTGTGGCGCGGGCTGCAGTCGGGCCAGCTGCATACGACCGCGACCGATCACTGCGTATTCTGCGCGTCGCAGAAGGCGATGGGCCGCGAGGATTTCACGAAGATCCCGAACGGCTGCGGCGGTGTCGAGGATCGCATGTCGGTGCTGTGGCACCACGGCGTGAATCACGGCCGCATCACGCCGAACGAGTTCGTGCGGATCACGTCGACCAATGCCGCACAGATCTTCAACCTGTATCCGCGCAAGGGCGCCGTGCAGGTTGGCGCCGATGCCGACCTCGTCGTGTGGGACCCGGCCGCGACGAAGACGATCTCGGTGAAGACCCATCACCAGCAGGTCGACTTCAACGTGTTCGAGGGGATGACGGTGCAGGGCGTCGCGACGCACACGCTCACGCGCGGCGCACTCGCATGGGCCGACGGCGAATTGCGCGCGGTGCGCGGCGCGGGCCGCTACCTCAAGCGCCCGCCGGGCGCGGGCTACTACGAGGCCGCGCGGATCGCGAACCGGCTGCGCGAGCCGCATCCGGTCGAACGCGCCGGTTGAACGACGCAGGTCATGCGGGGCGTGTCCGTTCGAACGGCGCGCCCCGCGCGCGTTTTCGCAGGGTAGATAGAACAACTGATCAAGTCGTCGAGGCACGAAAAAAGAAACGATCGATGCCATTGGCCGCGGCGATTTTGGCGACGTTGCCGGCGCGCATATCGAGCGAGTAACATCCACCAACCCGATCGCACGGGTCGCGGGCACGGGCCGCCCGCCGGACAGTTCAAATAGTGAGAAAGGAGCACAAGGTGGATATTCTGCGCAGTCTCCTCGGCATGCTGTTTCTGTTGCTGGTCGCGTATCTGCTGTCGAACAACCGTCGTGCGGTCAGCGCGCGGACCATGATCGCCGCGCTGCTCACGCAGTTCGCGATCGGTGCGCTCGTGCTGTTCGTGCCGTCGGGCCGCGCGGCGCTGGCCGGGGCCGCGAACGGCGTCAATCGCGTGCTCGACATGGGCAATCACGGCATCGCGTTCGTGTTCGGCGGGCTGGTCGACGCGCGCATGTTCCAGTTGTTCGGCGACGGCGGGTTCGTGTTCGGCCTGCGCGTGCTGCCGATGATCATCTTCGTCACCGCGCTGATCTCGGTGCTGTACTACATCGGCGTGATGAAGTGGATCGTCGCGATCCTCGGCGCGGGGTTGGCGAAGGTGCTCGGCGTGAGTCGCATCGAGGCATGCTCGGCCGTCGCGACGATCTTCCTCGGGCAGAGCGAGATGCCCGCGCTCGTGAAGCCGTTCGTGCGCAACATGACGAGCGCCGAGATCTTCACGGTGATGGCGAGCGGGATGGCGTCGGTCGCGGGCTCGGTGCTGGTCGGCTATGCCGGCCTCGGCGTGAAGATGGAGTACCTGCTCGCCGCGTCGTTCATGGCGGTGCCGGGCGGGCTGCTGTTCGGCAAGCTGCTGTTTCCGACCGTCGAGCCGAGCCGCGTGGTGGTCGATGGCCTCGATTTCGACGACAAGCGCGCCGCCAACGTGATCGAGGCGGCCGCCTCCGGTGCATCGGTCGGCCTGCGCATCGCGATCAACGTCGGCGCGATGCTGATCGCGTTCGTCGGGCTCATCGCGCTGATGAACCTGATCGTCGGCGGCGCGGCCGCGTTCGCGGGCTTTCCGCAGGTAACGCTGGTCGGTATCATCGGCCATCTGTTCGCGCCGCTCGCATGGATCATCGGCGTGCCGTGGCACGATGCGACGCTGGCCGGCAACTTCATCGGCGAGAAACTGATCTTCAACGAATTCGTCGCGTACGGCGACCTGTCGCCGTACCTGAAGGGTGGCGCGCACGCGGCGGCGGCCGGCCTGCAGGTGCTCGACCCGAAGACGCTCGCGATCGTATCGTTCGCGCTGTGCGGCTTCGCGAACTTCTCGTCGATCGCGATTCTCGCGGGCGGCTTCAGCGCGGTCGCGCCCGAACGCCGTTCGGACGTCGCGCGGCTCGGCTTGCGCGCGCTGACGGCCGCGACGCTGTCGAACCTGATGAGCGCGGCGATTGCCGGCCTGTTTTTCTCGCTGCATTGAACCGTACAGTCGACTCCGATCGAAGCGAGGCAACGATGTTTCTACCGCAGGAATTCATTCGCAGGAAGCGTGACGGGCAGCCGCTCGATCGCGACGACATGGCCGCGTTCGTGCGCGGCGTGACCGACGGCAGCGTGACCGAGGGCCAGGTGGCCGCGTTCGCGATGGCCGTGTATTTCAACGACCTGAGCACCGACGAGCGCGTCGCGCTGACGCTCGCGCAGCGCGATTCGGGCGACGTGCTCGACTGGCGCGCACTCGATCTCGGCGGGCCGGTGATCGACAAGCATTCGACGGGCGGCGTCGGCGACGTCGTGTCGCTGATGCTCGGGCCGATGGTGGCCGCGTGCGGCGGCTACGTGCCGATGATCTCGGGGCGCGGGCTCGGCCATACCGGCGGCACGCTCGACAAGTTGAGCGCGATCCCCGGTTACGACGTGATGCCCGATACGGATGCGTTTCGCCGCACGGTGCGCGAGGTCGGCGTCGCGATCATCGGGCAGACCGCGCGGCTCGCGCCGGCCGACAAGCGCATCTATGCGATCCGCGACGTGACGGCGACCGTCGAATCGGTCGCGATGATCACCGCGTCGATCTTGTCGAAGAAGCTCGCGGCGGGGCTCGACGGGCTCGTGATGGACGTCAAGGTCGGCTCCGGCGCGTTCATGCCGACCGCGGAGAAATCGGCGGAACTGGCGCGCAGCATCGTCGACGTCGGCAATGGCGCCGGCATGAAGACGACCGCGATCCTCACCGACATGAACCAGTCGCTCGCGCCGTGCGCGGGCAATGCGCTCGAGGTGGCGTGCGCGATCGACTACCTGACGGGCAAGTCGCGTCCCGCCCGTTTGCACGACGTGACGATGGCGCTGTCGGCGGAGCTGCTCGTCACCGGCGGGCTGGCGCGCGATGCCGCCCATGCGCGCGAGAAGCTGCAGCAGGCGCTCGATTCGGGCGCGGCCGCCGAGCGTTTCGCGCGCATGGTCGCCGCGCTCGGCGGCCCGGCCGACCTGCTCGACGCGCCCGCGCGGCATCTGGCGCGGGCGGCGGTGATCGTGCCGGTTCCGGCTCCCGTGAGCGGCGTGGTGCAGCGGGTCGACTGCCGCGCGCTCGGGCTCGCGGTGGTCGCGCTCGGCGGCGGCCGCACGCGCGCGGAGGATGCGATCGACGTCAGCGTCGGCTTGTCGGCGCTCGCGGAGATCGGGCAGCGCATCGAGGCCGGCGAGCCGCTGGGTTTCGTGCACGCCCGCGACGAAGCGGCCGCGGCCCACGCGGTGGATGCGATCCGCCGCGGCTACGTGCTCGGCGAGACCGGCGAAGCGCCGCCGACCCTTTACCAGCGCGTCGACTGACCGCGCTCCCGGAGGCTTCACCACGATGGAACGAGACGAACTGATCGAACAGGCGAAGGCGGCGCGCGAACGCGCGTATGCGCCGTATTCGCGCTTCAAGGTCGGCGCGGCGCTGCTGGCGCGCGACGGGACGGTCTTCCACGGCTGCAACGTCGAGAACGCGTCGTACGGCCTGTGCAATTGCGCGGAACGCACGGCGCTGTTCGCGGCGATCGCCGCCGGCTATCGGCCCGGGGATTTCGCGCGGCTCGCGGTGGTGGGCGACACGGACGGACCGATCGCGCCGTGCGGCGCATGTCGTCAGGTGATCATCGAGATCGGCAAGCCCGACATCGAAGTGATCCTCACGAACCTGAAAGGGGCCGTCGAGATCACGACGGCCCGCGCATTGCTGCCGGGCGCGTTCACGCTGTAGCGGCGCGCGCCGCGGCGCGCCGCGCGTTACGCGCTGTCGCGCACGTCGCGAATCGGGATCACGGTGCGCGCGCCGCACTGGCGCAGCAGGTCGCGCAGCTCGTTGATGACCGGAAACACCTCGTGGTTCCAGTCGGCGCCTTGGGCGTCGTGCGCTTCCTGTTCGCGTTCGACGATCCAGCGATCCTCGCGGAAGATCCGCTCGGTGAACCACACGAGCAGCGGCCATGCGAGATCGAGTGCGAACGGGATGCCGGGCTTGTGGATCGACAGCAGCCCGAACGTGCGGTTGGTGCGCTGCTCGGCATCGAGCGGCACGTAGACGATCCACAGGTCCATCACGAGCGTGCCTTCGCTCGAGCGAATCTGCAGCGTCTGGTACGGGTAGCCGGTGCGCACCGTCATCACGCTCTTGTCGGACTGGTCGGCCGGCTTCTTGCTCGCGCCGAACACGAGCGCCTCGCCGACCGGCTGCTTGCCTTCCATCCGCGCGAACGTGTAGTCGACCTCGACCCAGTCGTCGCCGCGGCGGCGGCCCACCGAGCGAGCGCGCATCTGCCCCATCTGCTTGCGATGCAGGAACTGATGGTTCATGTCCATCAGGTTCTCGTGCATGAACGAATAGTGGCACTTGACCTCGCGACCGAAGCGGCGCGTCTTGTACGCGGGGTTGTCCGCCGATTCGAGCGCGGGGAACGGCCGTGTTTCGGCGAGCGTGGCGTCGCCTGGAAACACGAAGATCAGCCCGTGCGCCTCGCGGCACGGATACGCGCGCACGCCGTTGGGCAAGCGCTCGCGGCCGAGGTAGGGCACGTCGACGCAACGGCCGCTGTCGCACGCGTAGGTCCAGCCGTGATAGCAGCAGCGCAGCGTTTCGCCGCTCACGACGCCCGCGTGCAGTGGCACCTGGCGGTGCGCGCAACGATCTTCGAGCGCATACACGGCGCCCGATTCGGTGCGCACGAGCACGATCGGATCGCCGGCGAAGCGCACGCCGAGCGTCTTGCCGCGCTTGAGCTCGCGCGACCACGCGAGCGGATACCAGTGATCCGGATGAATGGGCACGCGGCGCAGGTCGCGCACGACCGCGCCGGTGGACGGTTCTTCGAGGGTGTTGCTGTCAGGCAAAGGCACTGCGCGCATGCGTGACGCCTCCTGGCTGGGCGGGTGGTCCGGGTGCCGCATCATGCGGCGGGGATCAGGAGAAGTCTACGCGAAGTTGCCGACCCCGGCGGATGCGATGCGGGTTTGCCCCGGCATCGCGTTCGTCGATTCGTTGACGTGGCGCAAAGAGGCCGCCGCCGATGGGTGGCGGCCGTGGCGCGGCTGGGCGGCGGGCGGTATGTCGCCATGCGGCGAGCGGACGCTCGCCAGCGGCTCACGAGCGCGCTTCGCGCCACAGCACCGGGTCGGTACGGTACAGCGCCGGGAAGTACTGCTTCAGCCCGGCGACCTTCGGCAGGTCGTTGAACGCGATGTACGGCGCATCGGGATGCAGCTCGAGGTAGTTCTGATGATAGGCCTCGGCCGGATAGAAGCCCTTGTAGGCTTCGACACGCGTAACGACGGGCGCCGGAAACACATGCGCGCTGCCGAGCTGGGCGATGTACGCGGTCGCGACCGCGCGCTGCTGCGCGGTGGTCGGGAAGATCGCGGAGCGGTACTGCGAGCCCTCGTCGGGGCCTTGCCGGTTCAGTTGGGTCGGGTCGTGCGCGACCGAGAAGAACACCTGCAGCAGCCGGCCGTACGTGATCTGCGTCGGGTCGTAGACGATCCGCACCGATTCCGCATGCCCCGTCAGCCCCGAGCCGACGAGCGCGTAGTGCGCGGTTTCGGACGCGCCACCCGCATAGCCGGCGGTGACCTGCTTCACGCCCTTCACGTGTTCGAACACGCCCTGTACGCCCCAGAAGCAGCCGCCGGCGAGCACGGCCGTTTCGTCGTGCGACGCGCCAGGCGTTTCGTCGAGTGTTGCTGCGGGCACGGTGCGCATCGGCTCGGCGGAATTGACGATGCGCTGGTAGCCGAATACGGCCGCCGCCGCGACGGCGATGGCGCCGATGCGGCGCAGCATGACCGCGCGCCGTCGGGCGGCGGCATCGCGGGTCGGGATCGGGATCATGTTTTGCTCCTTCGGAATGCGTTGAAAAGGACGGTGCTCGGATGGCGGCGGTGCGCGCGATCAGCCGAACGTGAAGGCGTACGCATCGACGCCCGGATCGAGGAACTCGATCGCGAACGTGCGATCGGCGATCGCGCCGGGTTGGCGGACGAGCTGGTACAGGCGCTGGCCGGTGACGGTGCCGTAGCCTTGCGCGTCGACGTCGGCGCCATGCGCGGCGCCGGGCGCCGTGCCGTCGAGCGTCACGCGAAAGCGCACGGGCCGGCCGTTCGCGCCCGGACCGAGCACGAGATGCAGATCGCGTGCATGGAAGCGGTAGACGATCCGGCCATCCGGCGCGGCGAGTGCCGCGCGTTCGGCGCCGACGCTCCACGTGCCGGCGAGGCCCCAGCCGTTGAGATCCGGCTGGGCCGGCGCGTCGTAGCGGTGCGCCGCATCGCGCACGACGCCGCCCGGCGACGCGAAGCTTTCCGCACGGGCATAGCCGACGTAGGTCTCGGGCGAACGGACGTCCGCGCTGTCGGCCGCCGCGAGCGCACCTTTCGCAGGGGCGCCGGCGAGCCCGAGCGGCACGTTCAGCGCGTCCGGATGACCGGCTTCGGCGAGCAGCGACTGGATTGCGCGTTCGGACTGCACATATTCGCCTTCGCCGAAGTGGTGATGGCGGACCCGTCCCTGTGCGTCGATGAAGTAGTGCGCGGGCCAGTATTCGTTGTTGAACGCGCGCCAGATCGAATAGCCGTTGTCGATCGCGACCGGGTAGTCGATGCCGAGATCGTGCACGGCTTTCTTCACGTTGCCGATGTCGCGCTCGAACGCGAACTCCGGCGCGTGCACGCCGATCACGACGAGCCCGTACGGCGCGTACTTGCGTGCCCAGGCGGTCGTGTACGGCAGCGTGCGCAGGCAGTTGATGCACGAATACGTCCAGAAATCGACCAGCACGACCTTGCCGCGCAGCCCGGCCGCCGTCAGCGGCGGCGAGTTCAGCCACTGCACCGCGCCGTCGAGCGACGGCAGCGTGCCTTCGACGGGCAGCGCGGACGGGGTCGCGCCGACCGCACGCATCATCGCGCTGCCGGCCATCGCACCTTCGCCGGCCTGCGCGCCATCCGCGGCGGCAGCCATCATCGCGCCGCCCGCCGCGTTGTCGGTGGCACCGGGTGCGGCCGTTGCCGCCGGCGCGCCGTTCGAGCGCCCGCCGAGGCGGTCGACGAGCTTCGTTTCGAGCCCGCCCGTGGTGACGGTCGACAGTTGCGCGAGGGCGCCCGTGTCGAGGCCGAGCGCGATCGCGCCGACGCCGGCCAGCAGCGCCGCGCCGATCCCGCGCCGGATCCATTCGCCGGCGCCGAGCGAGCGCTTCATCGCGGCGAACACCTTGCCGCCGATCACGAGCGCGACGCCGAGCGAGGTCGCCGCGCCGGCCGCATACGCGACGAGCAGCAGCGTCGTGCCGACGCTCGCGCCGCGCAGCGCGGCGCCGGTCAGCACGAGGCCGAGGATCGGGCCCGCGCAGGGCGCCCACAGCAGGCCCGTCGCGACGCCGAGCAGCAGCGACGACGCCGGGCCGGCCGCACGGCCGTCGCGTTGCGCGAACCCGGTGAGCCGGTTGCCGGCGGCCACGAGCGGACGCGTCAGGTGTTCCGCGAAGCGTGGCATCAGCAGCGTCAGGCCGAATACCGCGAGCAGCACGATCGCGATCCAGCGGCCGGCCTGATTGGCCTGCGCGACCCAGCCGCCGCCGACGGCGGCGAGCGTCGCGACGACGGCGAACGTGAGCGCCATGCCGGCGAGCAGCGGCAGGCCGGTGCGCACGAACGGCTGGTCGGCGCGCGCGAACACGAACGGCAGCACGGGCAGAATGCACGGGCTCAGGATCGTGAGTACGCCGCCGAGATAGGCAAGGACGATGAGCAGCATGATGCGTTCTCCAGTCGGTCGGGAGCGGGGCCGGATCAGGCGACGGCCGGGTGGAAGGCGAGCGCCAGGCCGTTCATGCAGTAGCGCAGGCCGGTCGGCGCCGGGCCGTCGTCGAACACGTGGCCGAGATGGCCGCCGCAGCGACGGCAGTGCACTTCGGTGCGGACCATTCCGAACGACGCGTCGGTATCGGTGCCGACCGCGTGATCAAGCGGTTTCCAGAAGCTCGGCCAGCCCGTATGGCTGTCGAATTTGGTGGCCGACGAGAACAGCGCGAGGTCGCAGCCGGCGCACGCGAACGTGCCGTGCCGGTGCTCGTCGTTCAGCGGGCTGGTGAACGGCCGTTCGGTGCCGGCTTCGCGCAGGACCGTGTATTGGGCGGGCGTGAGCCGGCGATGCCATTCGGCGTCGCTGAGGGTGATCTCGAACGGGGCGGCCTTCGATGAGCCGGCCGGCGGCGCGGCGAACGCGCGGCCGACCAGTGCGCGGCGGCCGGCGGACGACAGCGCCGCGAGCGCGGCGAGGCCGGTGGCGCCGGCGAACAGCAGATGTCTGCGGGTGGGCATGATGGGCTCCTGGAAGCAGGTCCTGAAAACATGCGCCCATCGTAGGCAGCGGCCGGTGTCGAAGTCCTCACGGAAAGTTAAATGAATCGTGATGTTTGGCCGGGGTACGGCCAGGTTCGCTGAAATCCCACTGGGCCCGCTCCGGCACGGCTGCCGGTGAGCCGCTGTTGACCGATCTCGACGGCTCGCTGCCGGCGGTGCAAAAACTCAACTGCGCGGCTGCTCGCTCTTGATAAAGGCAATCAGGGCACGCAGCGCCTGTGAAACATGGCGATGGCCGGGATAGTAAAGACATAGCCCCGGAAAAGGGGCGCACCAGTCGTCAAGAACGCGTTCGAGGCGTCCGTCACGCAAGGGCTCGATGACGAGGTGGTCGGGGACGAAAGCGATGCCGATGCCGTCCATGGCGGCGTCGACCATCAGCGGTTGGTCCGTCAAGGTAAGCGAACCCGAGACATCGATGGTCTCGCTGACACCGCGCCGCTCGAATTCCCACTGGTAGATCGAACCGCTCTCGAAGCGAAAGCGAATACAGTCGTGTCGATAAAGATCGTGCGGCGTAGCGGGGCGTCCATGTGCAGCGAAATACGCGGGCGACGCGACTGCTGCGAAACGAACGTTGCCCATGAGCGGAATGGCCACCATGTCCTGCGGCACGGCCTCTGCCAGTCGAATGCCCGCGTCGAATCCCGCTGCAACGATGTCAGTGAGGCGGCCGTCGCTCACGATGTCGAGATGCACTTCCGGATACGACTTCAGGAAGCGCGCCAGGACGGGGCGCAGGATGAGGCGAATGGCGCCTTCGCTTGCGTTGATGCGCACGGTTCCGCTGGGAGCCGAGCGTAGATCGTCGACTTCGCGCATCGCTTCGTCGATGATCGAAACCGCCGGCCGGAGTTTGGCTGCCAGACGCTCGCCGGCCTCGGTGAGCGAGGTGCTGCGAGTCGTTCGATTCAGGAGCCGGACGCCCAGACGCCGCTCGAGCGCTTTCACCGAATGACTGACCGCCGACGGCGTGATCTCGAGTTCGGTCGCTGCGCCGCGAAAGCTTCGTCGTGCCGCAACCGCCAGGAACACGGTGAAAGAGAAAAAATCGACGTTCCTTGATTGGTGAGTAACTCTCATCATGTCATCAAGCATTGGTGATCTTGTTTTGATA
>NZ_BBSK01000135.1:0-31226 GCF_001319805.1 Burkholderia sp. E168m22 | reverse complement strand
TTAGGGGCTCCCTACACTGGGTGCAACTACTTCAGTCAAGGAGCGCCAGATGTCTCGAAAGATATTGATCACGGGTGCCAGTTCAGGCTTTGGTCGGGGTGCGGCAATTGAACTTGCGCGCCTCGGCCATCAGGTCGTGGCGACGGCCGAGACGTGGCCGCAGGTTCGCGGCCTGCGTGCGGATGCAGCCGAGGCCGGTGTGGTGCTGGAAGTGATCAAGCTGAATCTGCTCGACGCGATCGACATCGCTCACGCGGGCTCGTTCGATCCCGACGTCCTGGTGCTGAACGCCGGCGTCATGGAAGGCGGATCGATCGTCGACATCCCGATGCAACGCGTTCGGGAGTCCTTCGAAATCAACGTTTTCGGCCATCTTCAACTGGTGCAGGCGATCGTGCCGAAGATGGTGGGGCGCAGGTCCGGAAAAGTCGTATGGACCTCGTCGATGGGGGGCATTCTGGTTGTCCCGTTTGTCGGTGCCTACTGCGCGACCAAGCATGCGATCGAGGCCATCGCCGGGTCGATGAAAGCGGAACTCGAACCTCTTGGCGTCAAGGTCGCGACCGTGAATCCGGGCGTTTTCGGCACCGGATTCAACGACACCGGCGCCGAGAGCTACGTGCAGTGGTACGACGCCGATTCCGCCGTTGTGCCGATGCCGGATTTCGGCGACAGCCTGATGAACCAGGCCGACCCCAAGGAGATGATCGACGCCATGGTCGAGATCATTCCGGCCGATACGCATTTGTATCGAACCATGCGCCCGTTTGCGACGATTGACGCGGCGAAGCAGTGGCAAGAGACGGAGTGGACGCAAAATGCCTGAGCTCACGCTGGAGCGGGCGGACCGTATTGTGGCCCGGGGGCGTGCCGCGGCGCGGGACGCGGGACTCGATGCCGTGTTTGCCATTCTCGATACGGGTGCGCATTTGGTCGCTTTCTCGCGGATGGACGGGGCATGGCTTGCGTCGAATGAACTGGCAATAGCAAAGGCCCGGACGTCGGTGATGTTCCGGATGCCGAGCGAAGCGCTCGACGTGCCGCTGCAGGTAGGCCAGCCGTATCCACGCTTCGATCACATCCATGCAGGCGGGCTGTTGCTGATGGGAGGGGGCGTGCCTCTTTTCAATGGCGATGGCCAGCTGATCGGCGCACTCGGCGTGTCCGGCGGTACGCCCGAGCAAGATGCGGTACTTGCTCGGGCTGCGATTGCATGACAGCGGCTCGGGTTTGCTGCGCGCGACGTATCGCGGGGGCGGCCGGTTGCCGGACCGCGTGCCGCTCGGGTCGAGCGGCACGTGTTGACCGGAACCGCATTCGGGCGCGGCCATGCATGCCCGTCGGCCACCCGAACACAGCGTCATCCGGCCTCGTCCGATAAGGCGACGGGCGCCGCGCATTGACTGCCGCGCTCCGCCGTCGACCCGTGACGCCGGTGGGAAGCGATGTCGGCGCCGAGTGCGTGGAGGATCGATCGACCCTTCTTCGTCAGATGAGCACGTCGGCGGCCGGGCGCGCCATGTTCGAGCATGACGAGTTGTCGTTCGAGCAATGCATCGAGTTCGGCGCGATTCATGTCGAGCTGATCCGGCGCCTGGCACACCAGCATCAGCGTCGCGAATTCGTGCGGGCTCAGCATGGCTGCCCCTCCTCGCGCACGGAACCGCCACCAGCGGGTGGGACGTGGAAAAACGAAATATGGTGCAGCACGCGTCCACGCGTGGCGACCCGACGGCGCGGCAGCTTCGGTCGGCCGATCGCAGCGGGTTGGGGCGCGTCGCGCAACGCGAATGGCTTGCGCGCGGCACGTACGCGAGCGCCGATTGGCGCGAAGCGACTCGTGCCGTTGCGCGCTTTCCGCAGGCCGGTCGGCAAACCCTTGACGACGCGGGCGACGCGTCGTGGTCGGCGGCCGACCTCCGGCAGCCGATCGAAGATGAAGAAAGGATCGTTCATGATTCGCTCCCGGTTGGACCTCGCACGGAGGACGAACCGGACCACGCGCTCCAGTTCGTCGATCCGCGAAAGGTCTCGCTGACAAACAAATCGAAACACGCAGCGCGTAAGCCGCGGCTGCTTGAGCGATACCCAAAATAGGATGGGAAGCGCGAATTTCAAGCATCGTTGCACGACGATTCGCGCGGCCCGGAGCAACGGCCGTCGAGGTCGTGTTGCCGCTCGTGACGGAGCGTCGGGAGACAGCCGCCGGTCGTGCGAACGCCGGTTTCGCGATGAAACATTTTGTTACATATTGAGTGTTCGTCACCCTCTTGAAGCGCGCCTGCCCGCCACTATTTCGCTTTTCGCCAATCGATGGCACGCCGGCGCAGCGCAGCCTTTGCGCGTGCATGCGCCGACGGATTCCCTTTTTCAGGTGATCTCATCGCTCAGGAGATGAAAATGCAGATTCGTCCCCTCTACGACCGGGTTATCGTCAAGCGAATCGAACAGCAGCGGACGACGGCCTCCGGCATCGTGATTCCCGATTCGGCCGCCGAACGGCCCGAGCAGGGTGAAGTGATTGCAGTCGGCAGCGGCCGGCTGCTCCAGGACGGCTCGCAGCGCCCGCTGCAGCTCCAGGTCGGCGACCAGGTCCTCTTCGGCAAATATGCAGGCCAGACCGTGAAGGCGAACGGCGAGGAACTGCTCGTGATGCGCGAAGAGGACGTCATGGGCGTGCTCGAACCCGAATCGCCGGCCGCCAGGAAAGCGGCCTGAATGCCGATTCGACCGCGTCGCACGGGTGTGTGCCCGCTGCGCGCGGCATCCCGTTCAACGACTGTATCCGGAGCAAGAAAATGACTGCAAAAGACGTGAAATTCCGCGATGGCGCGCGCCAGCAGATCGTCAAGGGCGTGAACGTGCTGGCCGACGCGGTGAAGGTGACGCTCGGCCCGAAAGGCCGCAACGTCGTGATCGAGCGCGGCTTCGGCGCGCCGGTGATCACGAAGGACGGCGTGTCGGTCGCGAAGGAAATCGAGCTGAAGGACCGCTTCGAGAACATGGGCGCGCAGATCGTCAAGCAGGTCGCGTCGAAGACGGCCGACGTGGCCGGCGACGGGACCACCACCGCCACCGTGCTCGCGCAGGCGATCGTGCAGGAAGGCATGAAGCACGTCGCGGCCGGCATGAATCCGATGGATCTGAAGCGCGGCATCGACAAGGCCGTCGGCGCGGTGCTCGACGAGCTGCGCAAGCTGTCCCGGCCGATTTCGACCCACAAGGAAATCGCGCAGGTCGGCGCGATTTCCGCGAACTCGGACGAGGCGATCGGCAAGATCATCGCCGACGCGATGGAGAAGGTCGGCAAGGACGGCGTGATCACCGTCGAGGACGGCAAGTCGCTCGAGAACGAACTCGACGTGGTCGAAGGCATGCAGTTCGATCGCGGTTACGTGAGCCCGTATTTCATCAACGATCCGGCGAAGCAGGCGGCCTATCTCGACGACGCGCTGATTCTGCTGCACGACAAGAAGATTTCCAGTGTCCGCGACCTGCTGCCGATTCTCGAAGCGGCGTCCAAGGCCGGCAAGCCGCTGCTGATCGTGGCCGAGGATGTCGAGGCCGAAGCGCTCGCGACGCTCGTCGTGAATTCGATGCGCGGCATCCTGAAGGTCGCCGCCGTCAAGGCGCCGGGTTTCGGCGACCGGCGCAAGGCCATGCTGGAGGATCTCGCGATCCTGACCGGCGCGACCGTCATCTCGGAGGAAACCGGCAAGCAGCTCGACAAGGCCACGCTGGAGGATCTTGGCAGTGCGAAGCGTGTCGAGGTGCGCAAGGACGACACGATCATCATCGACGGCGCGGGCGATGCGGCACGCATCGAGGCGCGCGTGAAGTCGATTCGCGTGCAGATCGACGAAGCGACGAGCGACTACGATCGTGAGAAGCTGCAGGAGCGTGTCGCGAAGCTCGCGGGCGGCGTGGCGGTGATCAAGGTCGGCGCGGTTACCGAAGTCGAAATGAAGGAGAAGAAGGACCGGGTCGACGATGCGCTGCATGCGACGCGTGCGGCGGTCGAGGAGGGCATCGTGCCGGGCGGCGGCGTCGCGCTGCTGCGTGCGCGCGCGGCGCTGTCGGACATCCGGGGCGCGAATGCGGACCAGGATGCCGGCATCCGGATCGTGCTGCGTGCGCTGGAGGCGCCGCTGCGTGTCATCGCGGCCAATGCCGGCGACGAACCGTCGGTCGTGATCTCGAAGGTGCTCGAAGGCAAAGGGAACTTCGGCTACAACGCGGCGACCGGCGAGTACGGCGATCTGGTGGACGCAGGCGTGGTCGACCCGACCAAGGTCACGCGTACCGCGCTGCAGAACGCCGCGTCGATCGCGAGCCTGGTGTTGACGACCGATGCGACCGTCGCCCAGGCGCCGAAAGAGGAGAGCGCCGAGTCGGCCCCCGCGCCCGAACTCGGCTACTGACCGGCGTCGCAGGCCTGCCTGCGATCGTCGCACAGCCGCTGGCCGGAGCGGCTTTGGTCGGCGCGCGCGACAGTGGGGACGCGCCGCGCCGCTTTTTCATGTTTGCGAGACCGACCATGAAGCTCGAACTTTCGATCGATTCGAGGCCGCTGCACGTCGAACTCGACGACGTCATCGCCGGCCTGCTCGCGGCGCGGCTCGGTCTGCCGCCCGACGGCGACCATCGCGGCGCGATTGGCCGCTACCTCGGCGACGCGGCGGGGCCGTGGACGCTGGATGACGACCATATGCGCAAGCGTGTGATGCGCCGCCTGATTCTCGACATCGCCGATCCGACGCTGGTCATTCAGTACCTGATGGCAGACCAGACCGACCCGGCCGGGCCGGGCGAAGCGGGCGCCTGATACGGGTCGAACGCGCGCGCACGGTCGGCGATGCATCAGGCATGCGGCTCCTGCCGCCTGGACGGTGCGTCGGCATCCAAGTCTCACGCCGATAGACGAGAACCCTCCCGCCCAAGGGCACTTGTTTCCATTTCGTTATCCATATCAAATCTAAGAGACGCCCGCGATCACGCTCGGGCGCCCGTCATCGAGCTTTCGTTCAGGCGCCGTCTGGCTTGTCCGGCTTGCCTGGCTTGCGCCCCTGCGGGGCCGGCGGACCCGCGCCGAGTTCGGCACCCGTCACCGGGTCGCTGTTCGGATCGGATGCGAGTCGCTGCGCCATCGCTTCGATGGCATCCGCTTGCTGCGCGTCGAGCATGCCTTCCGGAATCCCGGTGCCGCCATCGACCGCCGGTTCGGCGGGGCGGATTTCGAGTTCGCCGCCGTGGTTCCAGGGGCCGACCAGCGGCGCCGCGTCCGGCTGCATCCGGAAGTACACGTGATCGTACGGCGTCTTCGGCGGCAGCTTGCCGGGCGGGAAGTTCGCGGTGATCGCATACAGCGCCTTCTCGAACGACATCTGGTGCGACACCTCGCGCGTCATCAGGAAGCCGAGCGCGTCGCGGATATCCGGATCGTCGGACACGTTGATGAGCCGCTCGTAGATGATCTTCGCGCGCGCTTCGGCCGCGATGTTCGAGCGCAGGTCGGCGGTCGGTTCGCCGATCGTGTCGATGTACGCGGCCGACCACGGCACGCCGCCCGAATTGGTCAGCGGCGCGCCCGCGCCGTACAACACCTGTGTCACGTGGCTGTCGTTACCCGCGCCATGCAGCTTGCGGTACAGCTCGGCCTGTTCGTCGACCGCTTCGGCGAGTTCGCCCTTGGCGCCGCGGTTGAGCATCGCGGCCATCGAGCCGATCACCTCCAGGTGGCTGAGTTCCTCGGTCGCGATGTCGAGCAGCATGTCCTTGCGGCCGGGGTCTTCTTCAGTGATCGCCTGCGTGAAATAGCGCATCGCGGCGGCGAGTTCGCCCTGCGGGCCGCCGAACTGCTCGAGCAGCAGGTTGGCGAGGCCGGGATTCGGCGCGCCCACGCGCACCGTGTACTGAAGCCGTGTGTTGTGGATGAACATGGCATCTCCGTGGAAAGGGTTGCGCGACATTCGCCGTGTCGAAACAGCACGAATCGATCCCGTGCGGATGAAAGGCGCGACCGGTTCGCAACGAGGCGCTTCTCGCGTACGGAGCGGACTGCCGCCGATGCAAGGACGCGGCACACGGGAGGGGCGGCGTCGGCTGCAGTACGAGCGTGCATCGCGTGCGGCCGGATTTTCAAGCGGTTGCATTTGTCGGCACGATGGCCGGGCAGATGATCAGGTGGGGCTTCATGGGGTGCCGGAGTCTGGCCTGGGCGCACGGGCTCGTCACGATGACGCTCGCGTTCGTCGTCGTCGGGTTGGGCGGCGATTCGATACAGGCGCGCGTGATCGACCAGGGCGTGTTGTCCATCGTGTTGCCGGTATCGATGCTGGCACCCTCTTAATGCTGCGGCCGGCGTGACGTCATGGGCGCCTTCACGCGCGCACGCATGGCACGCCGGGAGCGCTCGGCGCGACTGCCGCCGTCGTCAGCATGAGGGTCATGTTGCCGGCGCGGCCCGACCAGCGCCGGCCGGCGTGCTGGTTCATCGCGCCTTCAGCATTTCGTCGGCGAGCCGATAGGCGCTGATGGCGCGCTTCGATTCGTAGTCGGCGATCGTCGACACGTTGCGCCCGGCGTCGCGCGACAGCAACCCTTGCAACGCAGCGGCGGCGAAGAAATCGCGCAGGTCCGGCGTCGTGGATTTCGGCTCGGGCGGAGCGGCTTCGACGAGCGGCCCCGCTTTCCAGAAAACGGGCGACGGCGTGGCTGCCTTGGAGACGGCGGCGGTTTGCTTGATGCTCACATCCTGGGAAAACGGCGTCATTTCTTCCCCTTCGATTCGGTATCTGTTGGCGAAGCAGCGTAACGTCCCCGATTGCATGAGCGAGCATCGTTTCGTTTTGTTTTTGAGCGGTACTAATCGCTTGATCGACGCGAATATTCGCTGGTAATACGGTATTCGTCAAAGAAAATAAATTGGTTTCGACGGCCCGAAGCGGGAGCACGATTCGTTCCCGCTGGCAGTCGAGGAAACCCGTCGCGTTTCGTGAGCCGATGTGGATGGTATGTCGGCACGAATGACGTTCCGGTGACACCCCGACGTGCGGCGGCGGTGGTCTTTGCGCGGCATCTCGACGCCCCCGCGCGCACATGTCCCGGGCGCTTCACCGCACGAGGATTGCAAGCCTTCAGTCAGGGGCGCTCGCGCGCTTGCCGGCGTCATACACTGTGTACGGAAGCACAGGGGGCAGTATCGCGAGCGGGATCGTGGGACGACCGGACGAGCGCGACGACCCGCTATCGCTCGGCGTCCGGTACACGATGTCCCACAACACCCTCAGGAGAGAAGTCAATGGCACGGCAAGCGCCTACGCACAAGGAGCGGCCTCCATCGCCCGCGACGTTGAAGAGCCATCTGTCGTTTCCGGTAGTGGGCATTGGTGCGTCGGCGGGCGGTACGACGGCGTTGCAGACCTGTTCGAGAGTGCGCCGACGAACATGGACATGGCGTTCGTCGTCGTCCATCTCGCGCCGAAGCAGGTCAGTCATATGGACGCCGTCCTGCAGCGCACGACGGGCATGCCGGTGCATCAGGTGACGTCCACGGTATCGATCGAAAAAAACACATCTACGTGATCGCACCGGGCATGCAGCTCGAGATGTCGGACGGTTGCCTTCGTTGCCACAGTCGGGACCAGTCGACGATGCTCCGTTCACGATCGATCACTTCTTTCGGACGCTGGCGGACATCACGCTCGCGCAGACACCGGACGACGCCGAGCATGCGGAGATGCCTCGGCACGCGATTGCCATGGCGCGCATCGATATCGTGCTGCCGGCGGCCGACGTGCCGCAGCGGTTGCTCGATCTCTGGTCGAGTGCGCGCCGCATCGAACAGCAAAGCTTCGAATTCACGCCGCCGCTTCTATCCGGGCACGAACACGCCCATCGCCGCGATCGCCATTGCGAGCGTCGCGATCCATCCTCCCCATGCAAGCGCGCCTCTGACGGCAAACTCGCCCATGACCCGCTTGCTTCTCGCCATCAGCATCATCACGACCATGATCGGAACGGCGCTCACGCCGTTGATGACGGCGCTCCAGTAAAGCGCGCGGATCGGGTCGAAATGCATGAACGTGAACGCGATTCCGCCGACGATCGCCAATACGATCACCGCATAGAATTCCGGCGCGACGCCCCACTGCAGCGCGAGACTGTTGCGCCAGCGGAACGTACCTGCGGCCGCGTAGGCGGCCGATCCCGCGAGCACCGGCAGTGCCAGCAGGCCAGTGCCGACGATGCCTAGCGCAAACAGCACGTATGCGAAATGACCGGCAAGCGGCTCGAGCGCCCGCGCGGCATCCGCCGACGTCTTGACGTCGATGTGATGCGCGTTGAGCGTGGCGGCCGCCGTCAGCACGATGAAGAAGGCGATCACGTTCGAGACGCCCATGCCGAACCACGTGTCGAAGCTGATCCGGCGCAACTGGGCGGGCGCCTGGCGCGGCATGCGCCGCAGCGGCCGCGCGTCCGGCACGGCGCGCAATTCTTCGACTTCCTGGGACGCCTGCCAGAAAAACAGATACGGGCTGATGGTCGTGCCGAGCACGGCGACGAGCGTGGTCAGATACGCGGCGCTCAACTGCGCGTGGGGCTGCACGATCGCGCGACCGACCTCGCCCCAGCTGACCGGCACGATGAGGGCGACCGCGACATAGGCGAGCAGCGTCAGCGCCGTCCATTTGAGCAATCGCGAATAGCGGTCGTACGGGACGAAAACCTGCAGCGCGACCGACACGCCGCCGAGGCACACGATGTAAAGCTGCTGCGGGCCGGGCAGCAACAAATTGACGGCCGCGCCCATGGCCGACAGGTCGGCCGCGATGTTGATCACGTTGGCCGTGATCAGCAGCACGACCGTCCCGTACAGCAGCCATGGCGGGTAGTGCTTGCGCATGTTGGACGCGAGACCCTTGCCCGTCACGCGGCCGATTCGCGCGCTGACCAGCTGGATGGCCGTCATCAGCGGGTACGTGAGCAACAGCGACCACAGCAGTTCGAAGCCGAATTGGGCGCCGGCCTGCGAGTACGTGCCGATGCCGGAAGGATCATCGTCGGCGGCGCCGGTGATCAGGCCGGGGCCTAGACGCCGGACCCACGTGACCGCGTTCGGCGCCGGTTCCGTCGGTTCGGGCTGGAGAAAATCGTTGTCGTTCATGATGGCGGGCCTCCCCGGGGATGCAGCACGCGCAATCGCCGTGCCCGCACGACGGGTGTCGCGCCCCGGGGCCACGCGGGTATTACGGCCCGCCCGGTTTCGCCACGTCGCCCGCGTCGACGTTGATCGCGTGTTCCTTCGACACCAGCCGGGTTCCGGCCATGCTTGCGCCGCCGATGCGCAACTTCAGGCGCGCCGGTTCGCTGGCATCGAGTCCCGACACATAGTCGAGGCCATGCAGCCCCACGCGATCATGGAACGGAATGAACCAGGAGGAGCAGAAGTCCGACGTGGGGACCGGGCAGTGGGCGTGGATGTCGATCCGGCGGGCAGAGAACGGATAGTCGTCGAGATCGGTTGCGCCCACATCGAATCGCTCGAGGATGGTGACCGGCGTGACCGCGTAGCGGAGGTAGACGTGGTCGGCCCACGGCGTCTTGTCGAGCGACGCGAGGTCTTCCGTGGTGTACGCAACGATCGTGAGGCCGTTTCGGTCGCGGTGCTGGATTTCATATCGGCTGACATTCACCGACTTGCAGCCGGCACATGCGATTGCCGCACCCAGCACGAAACCGATCAAGCGCATCCGCTCCTGCATGTCGTCCTCCCGGCGCCCTTCGGCCTCGGTTTGCCTGCAATACGACGGCGCGCGACGTGCGTTACGTCGGGTTGGCCGCACCGTCGGCGGGCGAGACCGTCGCGTGCATCGCCTGTTCGAGAAGGGCATGCGCGGCCTGCCACGCGCGCGCGGCAGCCGCGGAATCGTTGAATGCCCGCGCGTCGACCGTGGCGCCGTCCAGCAGCATCATGAAGACGGTCGCCAGCCGGTTCGCGGTTTCGGGCGGCACGAGGGCTTCGATCAGTTCTGCGATCCATTCGACCATTTTGCGGCGATAGCGGATCGCGACATCCGAGATCGGCGCGTAAGCGGTGCCGAATTCGGCCAGCGCACGTTCGAACAGGCAGCCGGCAAATTCCGGTGTGCGGAACCACGCTTCATACCAGTCGAAGATGGTCTTGACGCGCTCGACCGGATCGACGACGTGCTGCAGCTGCGCGTCGATGCTGCCGACGATCAGGTCGTAGCGCTGGACCAGCACTTCGCGGATGAGCTCGTCCTTGCTCGCAAAATGCCGGTACAGCGTCATTCGGGCGACACCGGAATCGTCGATGATCCAGTCCACGCCCACCGGGTGGAAACCGTGCCTCGAGAACAGTTCGGTCGCTTTGTCTACCACCAGCTGGCGTTTGTTGGCTCGCACGAACGGCTTCCTCCTCGATATTTCAGCAGCATAGACCGATTATTCTAGCATCAGGCGACTCGTTGAGATTGACCTCCCGGGCCTGTTCGATGGCACTTCCGCGTCGGTAAACCGCGCTCGGCGAACCGGTTCTCAGGTCACCTTGACTATTAGATAGACCGATATGTATCATTTGAACTCAACGAGCAATGATCGATATTGCGTGGATTGAAGAGACGGAACGGTGGCTGGTGTCCCCATTTTCCGTCGTCTGCGGCAGCAGACGCTGCACAATGTTTCAAGCCGACAACAGAACCTGAGAGAGCCTTGGCATGCGGGCCCGCGGACGATCTTCGCCGCGCAGCGCCTCGCATCAGCCGGGGGCATGCTCGCGGGCGAGTGCGCGAAGCAATACGGCGCCAATGAAACGTGAGGAAAATACCCATGTATCGCCGTTTACTCGTACCGGGGCTGCTGTTGCTGTTGGCCGCGTGCGCGCAAGACCCGTCGGTCACCGCCAGCACGGTACGGATCTGCGACGACACAGGGTGTTCCGATCGCCCTAAAGATCAGGTTTCCTATCAAAAAAGGGACGATGCGGAAGAGCGGGACGATCCGCGCATCGCCGCGCTCAAGCAAACCGCGAAAACCCAGCCGAAGGCCGCCTACGACCTCGGCCTGCGCTATTTCCGCGGCGACGGCGTGCGCCAGGACAGCTACCAGGCGCTCAAGTGGATGCGCGAAGCGGCCGAACGCGGCGACCTGAACGCGCAGAAGGCGCTCGGCAGTTTCTACCTGTTCGGCCTCGAGGAAATGGGCTCGGACGCGCGCGAAGCGGAGAAGTGGCTGTCGATCGCGGCCGCTCGCGGCGACAAGGAATCTAAAAAGCTGCTCGATCTCGCGCGCAAGGCGAAGAAGGAAGACGAAGAAGACTGGAAATGGCGCACGCAATGGCGTGACACCTATTACGGCTACTGGTACTCGGGCTATCCGTACTACGGCGTCTGGCAGCAGACGTACTGGTACTACTGACCGGGCATCGAGCAACTGGGGCAGCCGCGGGGAGACCACCATCGCGCGCCACGCCGGGGGGCTTATCGAAGTTCGCACGGACACATAAGCCGAACAACGACTCTAATCGATCGACAACGACATGAAGACCAACCTTTCCCAACGTCTCACTCAAGGTGCGCTGGTGGCAGCGCTTGGCGCGTCCGTCGCGGGCTGCGGCGGCGTGGTGACGCCCGGCGGGCAGAACGCCGGCGTGACGGGTGCGGCGGCAGGCGGCGCGAGCGCCGGCGCCGATTCGCAACTGCAGCGCTGCACGTCGCCGCTCGGCACGATCGCGGTCGACGACGGCCGCAACGCCGACTGGTGGGGCCAGTTCGGCAGCGCCACCAAGGTGACGAGCATCGATCCGCTGCTGCGGCTGGCGGTGCAGCAGTCGAACTGCTTCGTGATCACGTCGATCGGCAACCAGAAGAGCGACGCGCGCCTGTCGCGCATCACGCAGCTGCAGCGCAACTCGGGCGAATACCGGGCAGGTTCGAAGCAGCAGAAGGGCCAGCGTGTCGCGGCCGACTACTACATGGAGCCGCAGATCGTGATCAACGATTCGCCGATCGGCGGGATCGGCAGCATGATCGGCGGGCTGATCGGCAACAGCGCGGTGGCGGCGGTGGCGGGCCATCTGCAGACGAAGGCGTCGGTGGTGACGTTGACGCTGTTCGACGTGCGCTCGGCGGTGCAGATCGCGGCGTCGGAAGGCAGCTCGACGGCGACCAACTACGGCGCGGCGCTGGGCGGCTTCGGCGGCGGCGTGGGCGGCGCGCTGGCGGGCTTCTCGTCGACGCCGGAAGGCAAGGCGACGGTCGTGGCGTTCATCGATGCGTACAACAAGATGGTCGTCGCGCTGCGCAGCTACAAGGCGCAGGACGTGAAGGGCGGGCTGGGTCGCGGTGGCCAGTTGCAGGTGAACTGACGTTGCCGGGCCGGCGGGATGCCGCCGGCCGATTCCTGATCTCTGATTCCTGATTCTTGATTCTTGATTCGTGATGGCCGGTGCGTGCGGCGTGATTCGCGCGTACGGGCTGCGTTCGTCCTGTTCGTTCAGAAGGTGACCCCGATGAAAGCCGTTGCACTGATCGCATTGACCTGCCTCGCGCTGACCGCTTGCGGCGGCGGTGACGACAATTCCTCGCCTGCGGCGTCCGGCGGTTCGGGCACGAGCAACAACGGCGGCAGCGGCGGCAGCGGCGGAACGCCGACCACGGGCACATCCGGCGGCAATCCGGGCTCGCCGACCGCGTCGAACGTCGAGTGCGATCCGGTTTACCAGCAGGGCGATACCGTGCAGTTGCACATGTATACGCAAGCGACGTCGCAGAGCGCGTCGGTCGACAACGGCGTGTACACGCGGACTTACGCGCCGGCGACGTTCGACGGCGTGGCGCTCACGCAGCAGGCCGAAACCACGACAGGCTCGCCGATCCAGACCAATCACTACTACCTCGTCGGCAACGGCGTGCGCACGTACTACGGCAGCGAGGTCTACAGCGGCGGCACGCTCGCGTTGCGGGACGTGAACTCGCCGCCCTATGTCGAGACGATCGGGCTCGCGGGAAGCGAGACGGTGAACTACGTGGATACGCCCGTCGTTCCGTCAGGCGGCGCGCAAACGTCCGTCTCGATCCAGCGGACCTACGTCGCGCGCGAAACGGTCAGCCTCAGGAACGGCAAGGTCTACGCGAACGCCTGCCACTATCAGACCACGGAGACTACCGCCAACCAGGCGGTGACGACCAAGACGAGCGCTGACGACTGGCTCGCGCCGGGCGTCGGCCTGGTCAAGTCGGTCGCCAACGTCGGCGGCACGCAGATCATCACGCGCGAACTGGAAGCAGCGACGGTGGGCGGCAAGTCGTACTAGGGGTCGACGCGAGATGCGCGCCGCGGATGGAGAAGTTGCGCCATCCCGCCGCGCCGTTCGCCCGACAACACGACGCGGTGGCGGACATCGATATCCCGCTCGATCAGGACTGCAAACATACTGTACCCCCGCCCTTCAGATGGAACGCAGGAACGCGGCGGACACGCCCAACCGAAGATCCGACGAGAGATTGCGCGATCGTGCGATTTCCTTCGTGAGCTGCATGACCGTGCGGCACGCCAGCGTCAGTTCGCCGTGAGGCGACATGGCGAGCGCAATGAAGCGCGGCACGGACGGATCGACCACCATCGACGCCTGCAACCGGCATTCCCGTTCCAGATTGGCGATCGCGTAAGGGCCTAGCAACGCATGGATGCCGCCGTCGGCGACGATGTGCCCCTGCAGGCTCAGTGAATCCGCTTCCGCCGCGAAATTGAGCGACACCTGATGTTCGCCCGCGATTTGTTCGAGCCGTTCGCGCCAGCTATTGGGGCGGCAGAAAGAGACCAGCGGAATGCCATCGAGCCTGGAAAACGCGATCGTCGGCTGACTGGTCAAAGGGTCGCCTTCCGCCCCCACGAGGTAAGTCGCGGCCTCGACCAGATATTCGTCGCCGTTTCTCGGCGTCGGACTGTTTCGAAACAGGATGGCGAGATCGACGCTGCCGTTCTCGAGCCAGGTTTCCAGCAACGCCCCTTGACCCTCGCGCACCTGCAACTGCACCAGTGGATAGCGCTCTCGAAGGCGATGGTAAAGGGTGCTGACAAGCGGATGGGCAGTGGAGGGCAGGATTCCGAGCCTGACCACGCCGATCGGCTCGCCCGCCGCGCTGCGGATGTCGTTGGACAACTGCTCCGTGCTGGCCAGCCACGTCCTCACGCGCGGCGCGATACGCGCGCCCAGCTCGGTCAATACCACGCCGCGGCCTGTCCGTTGAAACAGACGGCCGCCGCAATACTGTTCGAGCTCGACGATCTGCCGGCTGATGTGGGGCTGGCTGGTTCCGTAAGCAATGGCCGTCTTGCTCAGGCTCCCGAGTTCCGCCGCGTCGATGAATAGCTTCCAGGCCGCATAGTCCACCGCGAAGCCTCCCCCAAGATATGTCAAATCAGTATAGCTGAAATGTGTACTCTGACTGTTCTCGCATGGGTCGAGCATCCCTACACTGCAACGCATGCACCGTTGTTCCGGCGCGATGCGCAACGGGCGGCGGGCTCTCCTCCGGCAAAGAGGAGCGGAAAAGCTCACATTTGGAGACGTCATGAAGGCAATCGATCTGCGCGGTTTGGTCCCGGCACCCGTTACCCCTTTCACCCGCGAGGGCGCGGTGGACCATGCCGCCATTCAACGGCTGGGCGCATGGCTCGGCGGCATCGAAGGCGTCAAAGGTCTGACGGTACTCGGGCACGCAGGCGAAGGCACGTTCCTCTCGCAGAAAGAACAGGCTCAAGTCATCGAAAGCTTCGTGAAGTCCGTCGACGGCAAGATTCCGGTCATCGCCGGTATCACGCTCGAAGGCACGGAAGTGGCGGTGGAAGAGGCGAAGCGCGCGGTGGAGGCCGGCGCGTCGGCCGGTCTGGTGTATCCGTCGCACGGCTGGCTGCGCTTCGGCTATCAGAAAGGCGCGCCGCAGGATCGCTACCGCGCGATCCACGAGGGCAGCGGCCTGCCGCTCATCCTGTTCCAGTACCCGGACGCCACCAAGGCGACCTACAACCTCGAAACACAGCTGGAAATCGCCGCGCAACCGGGCGTCTTCGCGATGAAAAACGGCGTACGCAACATGCGTCGCTGGGACGTCGAGATTCCGATCATCCGACGCGAGCGTCCGGAACTGCAAATCCTGACCTGCCACGACGAGTATCTGCTTCACACGATGTTCGACGTCGACGGCGCGCTCGTCGGATACGGCGGCCTGGCTCCCGAGCCGCTCATCGAACTGATCAAGGCAGGCAAGGCGAAAGACTACCCGGCCGCCCGCGCGATTCACGATCGCCTGCTGCCGGTGACGCGCAACGTGTATCACCGCGGGTCGCACATGGAAGGCACCGTCGCGCTCAAGCATGGCCTGGTGGCCCGCGGCATCCTCGAGCACGCCACCGTGCGCTCGCCGTTGCTGCCGCTCGCGCAAGGCGCGGACGTTGAAATCGCGGACGCGCTTCGTTCGGCCGGCCTCGTCGACTGACTCCCGCGCGGTACGTCCATAGCCGGATGCCGACGGCGCAGCGCCGCCCGCTGTGCCGTCGGCATCGAGCAGTCGGGGCGGCGCGAAACCTCGTTGCGCGCGCCGCTGCCGACAGGCTCGGCAAACGATAAAAAACGCGCCGATGTCGCGGCAAACCATAAAGAAACGCGACCGGTGCTGCAAAACAAGAAGCAAGCCGAAGGTTCATAAAATGCAGCTTTTCAGGAGACAGCATGAACACCCCTTCGACCGCCTGCGGCGTCGACCTTGGTCGATCCGCGAGCGAAACGCGTCCCATGAGCGAGCAACTGCGGGCGGCGAACCTGCTGTTCCGCATCGAAAACGTGCCGTTCTGCAAGTGGCACACCCAGGCACGGATCGTCATGGGCAGCGCGACCCTCTTCGATGCATTCGATGCACTTTCGCTGGCTTTCGTGCTGCCCGTCCTGGTGGGGCTGTGGCATCTTTCTGCCGGTCAGATCGGCGTGCTGATCGCTGCGGGCTATCTGGGCCAGGTCGTCGGCGCGTTGGTCTTCGGCTGGCTGGCCGAGCGCCTGGGGCGAGTGCCGAGCGCTACTGTCGCGGTGGGCGTCATGTCGGCGATGAGCGTCGTATGCGCGTTCACCGGCAGCTTTCACATGCTGTTTCTGATGCGCTTCCTGCAAGGCATCGGCGTGGGCGGAGAAGTGCCCGTGGCCGCTACGTACATCAACGAGCTGTCTCAGGCGCACGGCCGCGGGCGTTTTTTCATCCTGTACGAACTCATTTTCCCGTTGGGCCTGCTCGCGGCCGCGCAGCTCGGTGCGTTCGTCGTCCCGCGCTTCGGCTGGGAAACTATGTTCCTGATCGGCGGGATTCCCGGCATGGTCGTCGCGATCCTGATCGCACGCCTTCCGGAATCGCCGCGCTGGCTCGTTGCACGCGGGCGTTTCGATAAGGCCGAACGCATCATCGAGCGGCTGGAAGCCAGCACGACGAAGCGCAACCTCGACATACAAGTCCAAAGGGCCGAGGTGGACGCGCGCGTGGCGAGCCTTCTGGTCGGACGACAGTCGAAGCGGAAGGGAACCTGGAAGGAACTCTTCTCGCCGTTCTATCGAGGCCGCACCGTCGTCGTGTGGCTGCTTTGGGCGAGCGCGTATTTCGTGGCCAACGGCATCAACAACTGGCTGCCGAGCCTCTACAGGACGGTCTACCATCTGCCGCTGCAGACGTCGCTTCAGATGGCATCCATCTCGAACGTCCTGAGTACGTGCGGGGTGCTTGCCTGTGCGCTGCTGATCGATCGGGTCGGGCGCCGCCGGTGGGCAATGGCCTGCTTCATCATCAGTGCAGCCCTGCTCGCCGTACTCGGCATTCATGGCGCAGGCAGCGCCTGGTCCGTGATGTTGCTCGGATCGTCGGCGTACGCGGTGATGGCAACGACCACGGTCCTTCTGTACCTGTACACCCCGGAGATCTACCCCACCCGGATGCGCGCCATCGGTACCGGTCTTGCGACTTCGTGGCTGCGCGCGGCGTCTGCTGCCGCGCCGGCGATCGTCGGCGTCGTATTGACCGGGAAAGGCATCGCCGCGGTATTCGTCATGTTTGCCGCGGTCAGTGCGGTGGGCTTCTTCGTCGCCGCGCGAATGGTGGAGACGACCAATCGTTCGCTCGAGGAAATTTCACCGTAGTCACTCGCATGCCTGACGGCGCCTTCCCCTGAGAAGCCTCGCGGGAAGGCGTTTCCTCGCTCGTCACGCCAGCGACTTCGGCGACGTGCTCGAAACAAGGGCCGCCGTTCCCGCTATTCAATCAGTACTACAGATGGATGGACACGGAAAAGGCCGCTCACAAAAATATGAATGGAGACAATCGAAATGAAAAAGACACGACAGGTCGTGGTGCGCGTTGCCGCCCGGCGCGTTGTCGGTACGGTCGGCGTGACGGCGATATTCAGCGCCGGTCTGGTATTGCATTCCGTCGGGGCATACGCGGATAGCGGCTCCCAGGTCCAGCTTTATGGCCTCCTCGGCACCTACGTCGGCAGTATCAAACGCAGCGACACGCCGCAGGCTGCGGTACAGATGGGGAGCGGCGGGCTGACCACGTCGTTCTGGGGAATCCGCGGCAAGGAAGACCTTGGCGGCGGCGTCGGCGCCATTTTTGTCCTCGAGAGCTTCTTTCAACCCGCAAACGGCGCGCTGGGGCGCAGTGCGGCGGACCCGTTCTGGTCACGCAATGCGTACGTGGGCTTTCAAGGCGACTTCGGGCAGGTGACCTTCGGGCGACAAAGAAACCCGGCCTATACGGCTGAATCCCTCGTCAATCCGTTCGGATCCTCGACCGTCTTCTCTCCGCTCGTCCTGCAGACGTTCGTGACCAACTATGGCGGGACGATCATCGGCGATACGGTGTGGAACAACACCGTCAAGTACACGACGCCCGACTTCAAGGGGTTCGCCGCCACCGTCATCTACGGTCTTGGCGGCGTGGCGGGTTCACCCGGCGTCGGTAATCTCGGCGTTCACTTGAACTATCGAGGGCACGGTCTCACGGCCGTGCTGTCCGGCCAGCGCGTGCGGTATACCGCGGCAGGGCCGGTCGGCGCGCAGTATGCCTATCTGGCTGGCGCGGCATACGACTTCAAGCTCGTCACGCTCTATGGCGCGTGGGCGATGACGAGCGATGCAAGTACGCCGACCGGCAGCCACACCTATGAGGCGGGTTTGTCGATCCCGTTGTCACCCGCCGACTTCCTGCTTGCAGAGTGGGCGCGCACGAAGCGGTCCGGCGCTACCCGAGCGGCGAGCGGCCTGCGGAACACCGCGTCTGTCGGCTACAACCACCTGCTGTCGAAACGGACGGACCTCTACGCGATTTACGCTTACGACAAGCTGAGCGCACACCCCATCGGCAACTCGTTTGCGGTGGGCATTCGCCACACGTTCTGATTCCCTCCCGCACCCTTCCACACCCCGCAGCGGTAAATCCTTCCCTGAACGGAAGGTCGCGTTTATGATCCGCCATGCAAGCGGTGGTCGCTGGAACCGTCTGGTTGGTCGCACAACCATTCCGTTCCTTCGGCACCGCTTTCCTTTTGTGCTTAACCTTCACACGAATTCACGAAGATCCCATGCAATGCGTGGTCTCGTCGTCGCCGAATCGAAAGCGATCTGTAAACAACAATGCTGCCGACCAGTTATAACGCGTTGCTCGTTCTTCTTTCGCTGCTGATTGCCATATTGGCGTCCTACACCGTGCTGGACATGGCCGGGCGCATCAAGAGCGCTCAGGGGCACGCCGCACGGTGGTGGCTGGTCGGCGGGGCTTGCGTGATGGGCACGGGCATCTGGTCGATGCATTTCGTCGGCATGCTCGCTTTCGCGTTGCCGATTCCACTGGGATACGATCCGGCCATTACCTTGCTGTCGTTGCTGATCGCGATCGTCTGCTCCACGTGCGCGCTGTGGCTCGTCTGCCGGGACACGCTGAAGTGGCGCCGGCTGTGCGGCGGGGCCATGTTGATGGGGGCCGGCGTGGCGGGCATGCATTACACGGGCATGGCGTCGATGCGCATGTCGCCCGGCATCCAGTACGACCCGTTGCTCGTTTGCCTGTCGGTCGCGATTGCCGTGGTCGCATCGGGCGCCGTACTGTGGATCGTATTCATTCGGCGTGCCAACTCGTCGCGCGTGCGGCTGCTCAATCTGGGATCGGCCGTCCTGATGGGCGCCGCCATCGCCGGCATGCACTATACCGGGATGGCCGCCGCCCGATTCCCGCTCGGCAGCCTCTGCGGGGCAGCCGGCTCGCGCATGGACGCCGGCTGGCTTGCACTGGTCATCATCGTCGCCACGTTGGCCATACTCGCCATCGCGTTGATCGTCTCCATCCTCGACCTGCGTCTGGAGGCCCGCACGGCGGTACTGGCCACGTCACTGGCCGAAGCCAACCAGGAATTGACGTATCTGGCGCTGCACGACAACCTCACCAAGCTGCCCAATCGCGTGCTGCTCGAGGACCGGATCGATCAGGCGATCCAGGCCGCCGACCGCGAGCACGGAAGCTTCGCGCTGATGTTCATGGACCTCGATGGATTCAAGGCGGTCAACGATGCCTATGGTCATCACGTCGGCGATCTGTTGCTGGTCGACGTGGCGCGGCGCATCGGCGCGAACCTGCGTTCGCAGGACACGATTGCCCGCCTGGGGGGCGACGAATTCGTGCTGGCCGTGGCAGTGGACGAGCCCGCGGACGCGGCCGACGTGGCGGACAAGATATTGGCGGTGATCCGGAAACCGTTCCGCGTGTCCGAACACGAATTGCGCGTGTCGGCCAGTATCGGCATTGCGCTCTATCCCGGCAACGGCAGCGATTTTCGCGACCTGATGACCAACGCCGATGCAGCGATGTATCACGCCAAGGCACTCGGCCGGAACGCGTACTGCTTCTTCGAGGCATCGATGAACGCGAATGTCCGCGAGCACCTGAAAATCGTGCAGGAGCTCCGTCTGGCGCTGGAGCGGCGTGAGCTGGTCCTGCATTACCAGCCGAAGTTCGACGTCCCGCACGGACCGATCATCGGCGTCGAGGCGCTGTTGCGATGGATGCACCCGACACGCGGTCTCATTTCACCCGATCAGTTCATCTCGATTGCGGAAAAGACCGGCTTGATCGTGCCGATCGGCGAGTGGGTGCTGGACGAGGCCTGCCGGCAGATGCGCGTGTGGTGCGATGCCGGTCGAACCGACTGGACGATGGCCGTCAACCTGTCACCGCTGCAATTCGGTCACGCGAGTCTGATCCGGGTCGTGGAGGCCACATTGCAGCGGCACGCGCTGGAGCCGCACTGCCTGACGCTGGAGATCACGGAATCGACCGCGATGCGCGATGCGGACGCCAGCTTGAGAATCCTGCAGCAGCTTCACGACATGGGCGTGCGCATTTCCATCGACGACTTCGGAACGGGTTATTCAAGCTTGCTGTATCTGAAGCGCTTGCCGGCCAGCGAGCTCAAGATCGACCGGGGATTCATCCGCGATCTCGAACACGATACCGAAGATGCCGCGATCATTTCGGCGATCGTCGCGCTCGGCCGGGCACTCGACCTGAAGATCGTCGCGGAGGGCGTTGAAACGGCGGCCCAGCAGCAGTTCCTGACCCGCCTCGGTTGCAACTCGCTGCAGGGTTTTCTGCTCGGGCGCCCGATGCCGGCGGATCACTTCGTCGAAATGACCACGCAAGGCACGGCGATCAAGCCTGTTTGATTCCGGGTGGGAATGCGTCGGGGTCCAGAGTTAAACGAAATGTGATCACTCTCCGCCGCAAAATTTTGCACAATGACGGCAGCGCGGCTTTCCGTCGCGATTCGACCCGGGCCGCCCGCCCGCCGATCACCGTTACCGAGCCCCGCTCCGACGTGCCGCCGCCCACCGCCATGGACCAACCGAAACGCATCCTGATCGTCGAGGACGACGCCGACATCGCCGACGTGCTGAGCCTGCACCTGCGCGACGAGCGCTACGAGGTCGTGCACAGCGCGGACGGCGCCGAAGGGTTGCGCCTGCTCGAACAGGGCAACTGGGACGCGCTGATCCTCGACCTGATGCTGCCGGGCGTCGACGGCCTCGAAATCTGCCGGCGGGCGCGGGCGATGACGCGCTATACGCCGATCATCATCACGAGCGCGCGGTCGAGCGAGGTGCATCGAATCCTCGGCCTCGAACTCGGCGCCGACGACTACCTCGCGAAACCGTTCTCGGTGCTCGAACTTGTCGCGCGCGTGAAGGCGCTGCTGCGGCGCGTCGATGCGCTCGCACGCGATTCGCGGATCGACGCGGGCACGCTCGACGTCGCGGGGCTGGCGATCGATCCGATCGCACGCGAGGCGAGCGTCGACGGCGCACGCCTCGACCTGACGCCGCGCGAATTCGACCTGCTGTATTTCTTCGCGCGGCACCCAGGCAAGGTGTTCTCGCGGATGGACCTGCTGAACGCTGTGTGGGGCTATCAGCACGAAGGCTACGAACATACGGTCAACACCCACATCAACCGGCTGCGCGCGAAGATCGAGGCCGATCCGGCCGAGCCGGTGCGCATCCTCACCGTGTGGGGGCGCGGCTACAAGCTCGCCGCGCCGGGCCAGCGGGACGCGTGATGAAGCTCACGCTCACCCGGCGACTGTCGCTCGTGTTCTCGATCCTGCTGATCGCGTGCTCGGGCGCGTCGGCATGGCTGCAGATCCGTGCGAACGACATGCGCGAGAAGGAGGTCGTGCAGGCGCTGTCGCGCGACCTGGCCACGAACATCGCCAACAGCGCGCCGCTGATGGACGCGAACGGGCTGCGCCCCGACGCCGTGCGCACGCTGTTCGGTCAGTTGATGGGCGTGAACCCGAGCGTCGAGGTGTACCTGCTCGACAACGCGGGGCGCATCAAGGGCGACGATGCGCCGCCGGGCCACGTGAAGCGCGACCGCGTCGATCTCGCGCCCGTGCAGCGCTTCATCGCGGGCCAGCCGCTGCCGATCCTCGGCGACGATCCGCGCAGCCCGGACGCGCGCAAGGTGTTCAGCGCCGCACCGCTGCAGCGCGCGGGGCAGCCGCCGTCGGGCTACATCTACGTGGTGCTGCTCGGCGAGGCGCATGACCGGCTCGCCGCGCGCGTCGACGCCGGCAACGTGCTGCGCACGACGCTGTGGTCGATGGCGATCGTCGCGCTGCTCGGTCTGCTCGCGGGCCTCGTCGCATTCAGCTTCATCACGCGCCCGCTGCGCCGGCTGACGGCCGCGATGCGCGCCTTCGACGCGAACGGTGCGCCCGGCGCGCCGGGTACGCCCGACACGCAGCCGCCGCCGGTGCTGCGCTTGCCGCCGGGCCAGCGCGGCGACGATATCGCGGTGCTCGAATCCGCGTTCGCGCAGATGGCCGACCGGATCGGCGACCAGTGGCGCGCGCTGACGCGCCAGGACCAGCAGCGGCGCGAACTGATCACGAACATTTCCCATGACCTGCGTACGCCGCTCACGTCGCTGCACGGTTATCTGGAGACGCTGTCGCTGAAGGCCGACACGCTGGCCGAGCCCGAACGGCGGCGCTATCTGTCGATCGCGCTCGCGCAGAGCGCGAAGGTCGGGCGGCTCGCGCAGGCGCTGTTCGAGCTCGCGCGGCTCGAATCGGGCGGCGTGCAGGCCGAGCGCGAGCCGTTCTCGCTCGTCGATCTCGTGCAGGACGTGTTCCAGAAATTCGAGCTGGCCGCGCAATCGCGCGGCGTCGCGCTGCATGCGCGGATTCCGCCGCGCGTGCCGGTGGTGTCGGCCGATCTCGGGATGATCGAGCGCGTGCTGACCAACCTGCTCGACAACGCGCTGCGGCACACGCCTTCGCATGGCGAGGTCGAGATCGCGCTGGAGCCGCGGGGCGAGCGCGTGATCGTGACCGTGTCGGATACCGGCGAGGGGATTCCGGCGGCGCGACGCGAAGGGCTGTTCCAGCGGCCGCAGCGGCCGATGGGCGGCGGCACGGTGACGAGCGGCGGGCTCGGCCTGTTGATCGTGCATCGGATGCTCGCGCTCAACGGCAGCGGCATCCGGCTCGTCGACCGGCCCGGGCGCGGCGCGGTGTTCGAGTTTGCGCTGCCGGTCGCGTCGCCGGCGGCGGGCGACGCGCGCTGACCGCGAGCGGCGGCGTCATCCGCCGCGCTTGCGCCGCACGTCGCTCGGCGTCGTGCCGGTCCAGCGCTTGAACGCGTGGCGAAATCCCACTGCATCGCTGAAGCCGAGGGTCAGCGCGATGTCCTCGGTGCTGAGCGTGGTCGTGCTGAGGTAGTCGATCGCGAGCGCCTTGCGCACGCTCGTCAGCAGTTCGCTGTACGACGTGCCTTCGGCTTCGAGCTTGCGGCGCAGCGTGCGCGAGGTCATGCACAGGATCTCGGCGATCGCGTCGATGTCCGGGAATTGTCCCGGCGTGCGGGTGAGTTCCTCGTAGACGCGCCGCGTGATGCCCGACTGGCTGCGCAATTCGTCGAGCAACTGCGCGCAGTGCGACGACACCTGCGCGGCGGTGATCGGGTTCGCGAGCTGCGGCGCGCGCGTAAGCCACGCCGCCGGATAGCTGAGCACGTGATGCGGCTGGTCGAACGCGATCGGGCATTCGAGCGCGTCGGCTAGCAGCGCGCCGTGCGGCGGCCGCGGCTGCGCGAACTGCGCACGCGCGGGCACGCACCATCCGCCCATCACGTCCTTGATGATCGTCACGTGCAGCGCGAACTGCATGTCGATCAGGAAACGGTACAGCGGCGCGTCGAGATCGGGCAGCGCGACTTCGTGCCGGTCCGGGAACAGCCACGATGCGGTATCGCCCTGTTCGACCCAGCGGATCGGCAGCATGCCGTTCGCGAGCCGGTGATACTTGACGGCCGAATCGAACGCATGCGCGAGCGATTCGGAGCACAGCATCGCGTAGCCGTACATGCCGTAGCTCGACGCGTGCAGCCGGCGGCCGACGCGCACGCCGAGGTCGGTGCCGTCGTACCGGCCGACCGCATTGCGCGCGGCCGTCAGGAACTGCAGCGGCGACGTGAGCGCAAACGGGTCCGCGACGTCGGCCGGCGCGAGGCCGGTGCCGGCGAGCACCGTCGCCGGGTCGAGGCCGGCTTGCGCGGCCACATCGACCAGCACGGCCAGCTTGGCCGGCGTGAAGCGCTGCTCGCGCAACGCGTGGGCGGGAGCGGCGTCCGGCAGCCGGGCGGGACGGCCGGGACGGGCGTCGGTCGGTTTCAAGAGCGCACTGCGCGGCATGGCGGGTCCTGCGTCCGAATCGATATCGTTGACGGCACGCAATTCTGCGCGGGAACGGTCCCATCCGCCACCGGGTTCACCCTGATACACGCCGGCGCCACGCGGCATCCCCCGGCCTGGAAGACGCCTGCCTGCCGCGCGAACGGTTTCGCGAGGCGGTCCACGTGTTGACCTGCGCGAGTGGTCAGCCCCGATCGCCGGGCTGCGCGCGCAGGATCGCGTCGGCGAATTCGACGAAGCCGCTGCCGCCCGGGCCTTGCGTGATCCAGCGCGGCAGCGCGGGCAACTGCGGCAGATACTCGACCACGGTGCTCATGCCGGCCGTATGCGCGAAATAGCCGAACATCGGCGCGTCGTTCGTGGAGTCGCCCGAATAGGCGACGCAACCGGCCGCCGCACCGGCATCGACGCCGAACGTATCCGCCAGTACGCGCAGCGACATCGACAGCTTGTCGTACCCGCCGACCCAGCCGATCACCCACAGATTGTTGATGGTCGCGTCCGCGCCGGCCTCGATCAGCGCGTCGAGAATCCGCTGGTCCTGGTCGCCGCCGCTGCGGGCGTACGCGAGCGACGTCAGGCGGAAGTCCTGGTCGTCCGCGTGGCGGGCGGCGGGGACGGCCTTCCCGACATGCTGCGCGATGCGCCGGAGCGCGTCGCGCGCGCCATCGAGCGCATCGTCCGCGTGCCAGTAGCGGCGTTCGGCGCCGTGTCCGTCCGGGCCGCGCCGGATGAAGAGCCCGCCGTTCTCCGCGATCACGCCGTCGACCGGCCACATCCGCGCCATCTGGTCGCACCAGCCGGCCGGCGCGGCGGTGACCGGAATCACGCGGATGCCGCGCGTCTGCAGCCGTTCGAGCGCCGCATAGGTCTGCGCGGCCAGACGACCGCGATGGGTCAGGGTCTCGTCCATGTCGGTCAGCAGGAAGCGAACGGACGAGAAGGTGTCGGCGGGGGCCAGGGCGAGCGGCTGCATGGTCTCGGCGAATGAGGGGCGGTCGTCGATTATGAGGAACGGCGGCACGCCGCGCCATGCCGCTTGCTGCTTTGCAATTCGCGCCCGGGAATATGCGCGTGGCGGCGTCCGGCGGTGTTGCCCGGACACGCCGGCGTGCGCGCGTGTCCGTTTCGATCATGTTTTCGGCCGCCCGGATCATTTGCAAAGCGCGTCGCGCGGGCGATAGTCGCCGGTCAGGCGGCGGCCCGCGTCCTTCGGGCGTGCAGGCCGCCGTGCGAACGGTACGCAGGCTGGCGTGCCGTCCAAAGAGGAGTGAGACATGACGAAGAGACACTGGACCGGGTCGTATGGCTCGATCCCCGCCGAGATCGACGCCGATCGCCATCCTTCCGTCAGCGCGCTGCTGGACGACGCGATGCGCCGCTTCGCCGATCGTCCGGCGTTCCATGCGTTCGGCCGCACGCTCACCTATGCCGACGTCGAGCGCCTGTCGACCGCGCTGGCCGCGTATCTGCAGCAGGTGGTCGGCGTGCGCAAGGGCGATCGCGTGGCCGTGATGCTGCCCAACGTGCTCGCGTTCCCGGTCGTGTTCGTCGCCGTCGCGAAGATCGGCGCGATTCAGGTCAACGTGAATCCGCACTACACCGCGCGCGAGCTCGAGCATCAGCTCAACGACGCCGGGGTCGAGGTGGCGGTCGTCTGCGGCGGGTCGATGGGCACGTTCGCGGACGTGGTCGGCGGCACGCGCGTGCGCACCGTGCTGAGCGTGGGGCGCGAGGATCTCGGCGTCGTCGATGCGCCGGCCGGCACGTGCGACGCACTGCCGCCCGGTTCGACCGCGCTCGCGCAAGCCATCGCCGCCGGCGAATCGCTCGCGTGCGAACCGGTGGCGCTGAGCGGCGCGGACTTGCTGCTGCTGCAATACACGGGCGGCACGACCGGCCTGTCGAAGGGCGCGGCGCTGTCGCATCGCAACCTCGTCGCGAACATCGCGCAGTTCGCGGCGATCGTGCCGGATGCGCGCCGGCCGGGCGAGGAAGTCGTCGTCACCGCGATCCCGCTGTATCACATCTTCGCGCTGACGGTGAACTTCCTGTCCTACTTCGCGATCGGCGCGCAGAACTGGCTCGTCGCGAACCCGCGCGACATGGACGGGTTCATCGACGTGCTGAAGGCCGCGCGGCCGACGGTGTTCGTCGGCGTGAACACGCTGTACGCGGGGCTTGCCGGCCATCCGCGGCTGAAGGAGGTCGACTGGTCGCGGCTGAAGCTGTCGGCCGGCGGCGGCGCGGCGGTGATCGACGTGATCTCGTCGCGCTGGAAGGCGGTGACCGGCAACTTCATCCGCGAAGGCTACGGGCTGTCGGAAACGTCGCCGGTCGTGTCGTTCAACCCGCAGTCGATCGACCGGTTCACGGGCACCACGGGCCTGCCGCTGCCGTCGACCGACGTGAAGCTGCTCGACGAGCAGGATCGCGAGGTGGCGATCGGCGAAGCGGGCGAGATCTGCGTGAAGGGGCCGCAGGTGATGAGCGGCTACTGGCAGAAGCCGGACGCGAATGCGGCCGCGTTCACGGCGGACGGCTATTTCCGCACCGGCGACGTCGGCGTGTTCGACGCGGCCGGCTTCCTGCGGATCGTCGACCGCAAGAAAGACATGATCATCGTGTCCGGCTTCAACGTGTACCCGAACGAGGTGGAAGCGGTCGCGACCGCGCTGCCGGGCGTCGCGGAATGCGCATGCATCGGAGTGCCGGACCCGCGCACGGGCGAGGCCGTCAAGCTGTTCGTGGTGCTCGCGCCGGACGCCGACGTGACGGAAGCGCAACTCGTCGCGCATTGCCGCGCCAGCCTGGCCGCGTACAAGGTGCCGAAGCTTGTGCGCTTCGTCGACCGGCTGCCGAAGTCGACGGTCGGCAAGATCCTGCGCCGGGAACTCAGCCGCACCGACTGATGAGGACGACGCGCCGCGCGGCCGCGGCTGCGCGGCTCGGTGCGCCGACGACCCCGAAGGTGGCGCGCGGGCCGCTCAAGTACAATGCGCTCGGTTCGATCGACGGGGACGCGATGACCGGCTCAGATTCACTATCCGCCCGGCCCGGGCGTGCGCTGCCTTCGCCGAGCGCGACGGTGCCGATCTCGCTCGTCAACGGCTTTCTCGCGAGCGCGGGCGTGCAGCGCGACGTGGTCGAGCGCTACCTGCGCGGCGCCGGCATTCCGATCGAGCTGCTCGGCGAGCCGCATGCGCGCGTGACGGAGGAGCAGTTCTCGACGCTGTACCGCACGCTCGCGATCGACCTCGACGACGAGATGCCCGGCATCTTCTCGCGCCCGCTGCGCGGCGGCACGCTGAAGTACCTGTGCCTGAGCCTGCTCGATGCGCGCAACCTCGAAACGGCGCTGCACCGTTTCGGGCAATTCTTCCATATCCTGCTCGACGACTTCTTCGTCGAATCGAAGCGCGACGATCTCGTCGCGCAGGTGCTGCTGCGCCCGAACGACGCCATTGGGCCGATCGGCGCGCTCGGCCAGGAGCTGATGCTCAAGCTCGTGCACGGCGTGTGCTCCTGGCTGATCGGCCAGAAGATCCCGCTGCTGCAGATCGAGTTCGCGTGCCCGCGGCCGCGCCATGCGGTCGATCACCTGTACTTCTTCACCGGCGCCGTGCAGTTCGACTGCGCCCGCACGCTGATGCGCTTCAGCGCCGATTACCTCGACGCGCCGATCCGGCAGAGCAAGCGCAACCTGAGCAAGTTTCTCGCGCGTGCGCCCGGCGACTGGATCTTCGAATCGTTCAGCGAACAGCTCGTGTGCCACCGCGTGCGGCAGTACCTGTCGGCCGCGCTGCCGGATCTGCCCGTGATCGACCAGGCGGCCGAGCACCTGCATTGTTCGGTGCGCACGCTGAGCCGTCACCTGGCCGCCGAAGGGACGACGTTCCAGGTGCTGAAGGACGAGCTGCGGCGCGATATCGCGATCCAGCGGCTGACCGATACGCCGGACACGATCGCGGCGATCGGCGCCGATATCGGCTTCGACGATCCGAGCGCGTTTCATCGCGCGTTCCGGCACTGGACGGGGAGTACGCCAGGGACGTACCGGCGTCGGGCGTGACGCGGGCGCGGGGCGGTAAGTCGCAGCTTTCCGGATCGAATCCCATAAGCGGCTCCTTTTGCGGTTTTCACGGTTGATTTTTCGGCGGACACTCCCATAACCGGCGCCCCTTTGCTGCTCGAGCCGGGCAGGCGGGCGCGCGTGTGATCTTTTTTGGCGCGCTTTATCGCGATTTCCGATGCGGACGGATTGGGCGCTGACGCCCGCCCGGCGGGCTTCTCCGCCGCATGCGACGGCCGCCGCCCGCGCGCGACGTGGCCGATTTTGTCACCATGTGGGCCGGATATGACAATGAAAATCCGGCACGCCGGCGTTAGGATGGCCCATCACGTCGCCGGTTCTGGCCGGTTTTGCCGTACCGTACCCCCGGCGCCCTATTCACCGCCTGATTGGAACATCGACCATGAGCTATAACGCCCCCGTCAAGGACATGCTGTTCGTGCTGAAGGAACTCGCGGGCATCGACGCCGTTGCGCAGTTGCCGGGCTTCGAGGATGCGGGTTACGACACGGCGCAGGCCGTGCTCGACGAGTCCGCGAAATTCTGCGGCGAGGTGCTGGCGCCGCTGAACGTCGAAGGCGACCGCAACCCGAGCAGCTGGAAGGATGGCGTCGTGACCGCGACGCCGGGTTTCGGCGAAGCGTTCCGCCAGTTCGTCGAAGGCGGCTGGCAGGGGCTGCAGCATCCGGCCGAATATGACGGCCAGGGCTTGCCGAAGCTGATCGCGACGCCGTGCATCGAGATGCTGAACGCGTCGAACCTGTCGTTCGCGCTGTGTCCGCTGCTCACCGACGGCGCGATCGAGGCGCTGCTGACGGCCGGCACCGACGAGCAGAAGCAGCGCTACGTGCCGAAGCTGATCTCCGGCGAATGGACCGGCACGATGAACCTGACCGAGCCGCAGGCGGGCTCCGACCTCGCGCTGGTGCGTTCGCGCGCGGAGCCGCAGGGCGATGGCACCTACAAGGTATTCGGCACCAAGATCTTCATCACGTGGGGCGAGCACGACATGGCGGACAACATCGTCCACCTGGTGCTGGCGCGCACGCCGAACGCGCCGGAAGGCGTGAAGGGCATCTCGCTGTTCATCGTGCCGAAGTTCATGGTCAACGACGACGGCTCGCTCGGTGCGCGCAACGACGTGCACTGCGTGTCGATCGAGCACAAGCTCGGGATCAAGGCGAGCCCGACGGCGGTGCTGCAATACGGCGACCACGGCGGCGCGATCGGCTATCTCGTGGGCGAGGAAAATCGCGGCCTCGAATACATGTTCATCATGATGAACGCGGCGCGCTTCGGGGTCGGGATGCAGGGGATCGGCGTGGCCGACCGCGCGTACCAGAAGGCGGCCGAATTCGCGAAGGAACGCGTGCAGAGCCGCCCGGTGGACGGCTCGGCCAAGCAGTCGGTGACGATCATCCATCACCCGGACGTGCGCCGGATGCTGGGCACGATGCGTGCGCTGACCGAAGGCGCGCGGGCGCTGGCCTATGTGGCCGCCGCGCACAGCGACATTGCCCACCGCCATCCGGACGAGGCGACGCGCGCGCGTCATCAGGCCATCTACGAATATCTGGTGCCGGTCGTGAAGGGCTGGAGCACGGAGATGGTGAACGATGTGGCGAGCCTGGGCGTGCAGGTGCACGGCGGGATGGGCTTCATCGAGGAAACCGGCGCCGCGCAGTACTACCGCGATGCACGGATTCTCGCGATCTACGAAGGCACGACCGCGATCCAGGCGAACGACCTCGTCGGCCGCAAGACGCTGCGCGACGGCGGTGCGGTTGCCAAGGCGCTGATCGCGGAGATCGGCGAGACCGTCGCGGCGCTCGGCAAGCTGGACGGCGCGGCGGCCGCCTCGATGAAGGCGCATCTGGAGAAGGGCGCACGCTCGCTGTCGTCGGTGGTGGACTACGTGCTGGCGAACGCGAAGCAGGACCCGAACGCGGTGTTCGCGGGCAGCGTGCCGTACCTGAAGCTCGCGGGCGTCGTGCTGTGCGGATGGCAAATGGCGCGCGCGCTGCTGGCCGCTCACGCGAACCGTGCGAGCGACGTTGCGTTCTTCGACGCGAAGATCGCGATCGCGCAATGCTATGCGGAGCACGTGCTGGTGCAGGCGGGCGCACTCGAAGCGTCGATCGTCGGCGCGAAGGGCAACGAGAGCGTGCTCGCGTTGACGGAAGACCAGTTCTGACCCACTGACGGTCGGGACGCAGCAGGAGACAGGATTTTGACCACACAGGACTTGCTCGCGCAATACGGCCCGCGCGAATCGATGGAATACGACGTCGTGATCGTCGGCGGCGGCCCCGCCGGGCTGTCGGCGGCGATCCGGCTCAAGCAGCTGGCCGCCGAGAAAGGCACCGAGATCGGCGTGTGCGTGCTCGAGAAGGGTTCCGAGATCGGCGCGCACATCCTGTCGGGCGCGGTGATGGACCCGCGCGCGATCACCGAGCTGTTTCCCGACTGGAAGGAACGCGGCGCGCCGCTCGACGTCGAGGTGACGGAAGACCGCTTCCTGTTTCTGTCCGAGAAGAGCGCGGTGACCACGCCGAACTGGGCGCTGCCGGACAACTTCAAGAACCACGGCAATTACGTGATCTCGCTGGGCAACGTCACGCGCTGGCTTGGAGCACAGGCCGAGGCGCTGGGCGTCGAGATCTTCCCCGGCTTCCCCGCTGCCGAGATTCTCTACAACGACGACGGCTCGGTCAAAGGCGTCGCCACCGGCAACATGGGCGTGGGCAAGGACGGCGAGCCGACCGAGAACTTCCAGCTCGGCATGGAGCTGCACGTGAAGTACACGCTGTTCGCCGAAGGCTGCCGCGGCCATCTGGGCCGCCAACTGATCT
>NZ_BBSK01000134.1:0-74225 GCF_001319805.1 Burkholderia sp. E168m22 | reverse complement strand
GGCGGGCCGAATTACCCGAACATGTAACGCAACGCATCCCGCGCCCGCGGGCGCGAACGAACCGGAGTGAGACGATGAGCAATGCAGCGAAGGAAGTCGTGGTGGTGAGCGGGGTCCGTACCGCGATCGGTGATTTCGGCGGCAGCCTGAAGGATTTCTCGCCGACCGACCTCGGCGCGAAGGTGGTCGCCGAAGTGCTGTCGCGCGCGAACGTGCCGGGCGACGCGGTCGGGCACGTCGTGTTCGGCCACGTCGTGAACACCGAGCCGAAGGACATGTATCTCGCGCGTGTCGCGGCGATCAACGGCGGCGTCGCGCAGCACACGCCGGCGCTGACCGTGAACCGCCTGTGCGGCTCGGGCCTGCAGGCGATCGTATCGGCCGCGCAGACGATCATGCTCGGCGATGCCGACGTCGCGATCGGCGGCGGCTCGGAGAGCATGAGCCGCGCGCCGTACACCGTGCCGGCCGCGCGCTTCGGCCAGCGCATGGGCGACGGCAAGCTCGTCGACATGATGCTCGGCGCGCTGCACGACCCGTTCCAGACGATCCACATGGGCGTGACCGCCGAGAACGTCGCGAAGAAATACGACATCTCGCGTGACGCGCAGGATGCGCTGGCGCTCGAATCGCATCGTCGCGCGGCGCGCGCGATCGCGGAAGGGCGTTTCAAGGACCAGATCCTGCCGATCTCGATCCGCACGAAGAAGGGCGAAGTGGCGTTCGATACCGACGAGCACGTGCGCCACGACGCGAGCGCGGACGATTTCACGAAGCTCAAGCCGGTGTTCGCGAAGGAGAACGGCACCGTGACGGCCGGCAACGCGTCGGGCATCAACGACGCGGCCGCCGCCGTGCTGATGATGAGCGCGGACGCCGCACGCGCGCAGGGCGTGAAGCCGCTCGCCCGCCTCGTCGCGTATGCGCACGCAGGCGTCGATCCGGCGTACATGGGCATCGGCCCGGTGCCGGCCACGCAGAAGGCGCTCGAACGCGCGGGCCTGAAGATCAGCGATCTCGACGTGATCGAAGCCAACGAGGCATTCGCGGCCCAGGCGTGTGCGGTCACGCAGGAGCTCGGCCTCGATCCGGCCAAGGTCAACCCGAACGGCTCGGGCATCTCGCTCGGTCACCCGATCGGTGCGACCGGCGCGCTGATCACGGTGAAGGCGCTGTACGAGCTGAAGCGCATCGGCGGGCGTTACGCGCTCGTGACGATGTGCATCGGCGGCGGCCAGGGGATTGCGGCGATCTTCGAGAACATCTGATAATCGACCGCTCAGCCTCCGAATACACAGGAATCGTCATGGCCATCGAAACCGTCGGCGTCGTGGGCGCCGGAACCATGGGTAACGGCATTGCGCAAACCGCCGCCGTTGCAGGACTGAACGTCGTGATGATCGACGTCAGCGACGCCGCGCTCGACAAGGGCCTCGCGACGCTCAAGGGTAGCCTCGAGCGGCTCGTGTCGAAGGACAAGCTCGCGGCCGACGCCCGCGATGCGGCGCTCGCGCGCATCACGACGTCGACCGACTACGCGAAGCTCGCCGCCGTCGACATCGTGATCGAAGCCGCGACCGAGAACGTCGAGCTGAAGGGGCGCATCCTGAAGCAGATCGAGGCCGTCGCGCGTCCGGACGCGATCATCGCGACCAACACGTCGTCGATCTCGATCACCGCGCTCGCGGCGCCGCTCGCCGATCCGTCGCGTTTTCTCGGCATGCACTTCTTCAACCCGGTGCCGCTGATGCCGCTCGTCGAGATCATCCGCGGGCTGCAGACGAGCGACGCGACCGCGTCGGCCGTGCGCGCGCTGACCGAGCGTTTCGACAAGTCGCCGATCGGCGTGCGCAACTCGCCGGGCTTCGTCGTGAACCGGATCCTGGTGCCGATGATCAACGAAGCGTTCTTCGTGCTGGCCGAAGGCATCGCGTCGGCCGAGGAGATCGACGCGGGGATGAAGCTCGGCGCGAACCACCCGATCGGGCCGCTCGCGCTGGCCGACCTCGTTGGCCTCGACGTGTGCCTCGCGGTGATGGACGTGTTCGTGAAGGACTTCGGCGATCCGAAGTATCGTGCGTGCCCGCTGCTGCGCGAGATGGTGTCGGCCGGGCGGCTCGGGCGCAAGACCGGGCGTGGGGTGTACGACTACAGCAAGTAAGCGGCACTTCATCCTACTTCGCGCGGCCGCCTTCGGGCGGCCGCGTGCTTTGTGCGGCACGCATGGCGCGATTACGCGTCGAGTACCGACAAGTCGCGCGGCAGCATGCGCTTGAACATCGTGAGCAGCTGCCGCGCCGCCTTCGGCGGCAGCGTGATCGCATGGCGCACGGCCGCCGCGATCTGGATCATCATCAGCTCGGCGAATGCGCTGCGCTGCGCGCGAGTCGTGTCGGGCGCGACTTCCGCCAACGCATCCGCGAACAGGCCGGCCAGGAATTCTCCATCCGCGCGGTCCAGCGCCTGCAGCGCGCGATCGGCCTGGGTCGCACGCCAGATGTCGCGCACCAGCGGCTCGTCGACGAACATCCGGTAGTAGCTGTCGGTGATGCGCGCGAGCGTCGCGTGCAGGTCGTCGATGGTCTTCATTCCCGCGAGGTCGCGCCGCACGCAGTCGTGCCCGACTGCGTTGTAGCGCTCCGCGAGCGTGCCGATCACGGCCGCCTTGTCCGGAAAGTACTGGTACAGCGAACCGAACGAGATGCCCGTGCGTTCGACGATGTCGCTCATCCGGAACGCATCGCAGCCTTTCTCGATCATCACGTCCGACGCGCACGCGAGGATGCGCTCGAACCGCTCGCGGCTGCGCTGCTGCGTCGGTACCAGCCGCGCGCGCGCCGGCGCGTCCGCTGCCGCCGCGTCGGGCTCGTCGTTCTGCCCCGATTTTTGTCGGCCCATGCCGTCTCCCGAAAAACTTGACGTTGCTAATGCGAGAGTCTATCGTGTTTTTAAAACGCGAGATATTCTCGTGTTTTTCAAAAAAGGAGACGCACATGTCGGCCCTTCCCATCCTCATCGTCGGCGGCTCGGGCAAGACGGGCGCCCGCGTCGATGCCCGGCTGCGCGCGCGCGGCCTCGCGACGCGGCCGGTGTCGCGCACGTCGGCCGTTCGCTTCGACTGGACGGCGCCCGAGACCTGGCCCGCCGCGCTCGACGGCGTGTCGGCCGCCTATGTGACCTACCAGCCCGATCTGGCCGTCGAAGGCGCGGTGGAGGCGATCGCCGGATTCGCGCGGCTCGCGCGGGGGAGCGGCGTCGAGCGCGTGGTGCTGCTGTCCGGGCGCGGCGAGCCGCGTGCGCAGGCGGCCGAGGCTGCATTGCAGGCGTCGGGCGTGGGCTGGGGTGTCGTGCGCGCAAGCTGGTTCAACCAGAACTTCTCCGAGGGCTATCTGCTCGACGGCGTGCTGGCCGGCGAAGTCGCGCTGCCGGCCGGCGCGGTGCGCGAGCCGTTCGTCGATGCGGACGACATCGCGGACGTTGCCGCGGCCGCGCTCACCGATGCGCGCTTCGCGAGCCGCGTGATCGAGGTGACGGGCCCGCGCGCGCTGACGTTCGCGGAAGCGGTCGGCGAAATCGCGCGGGCCGCCGGGCGGCCGATCGCCTACCGCGAGATTCCGCACGATGCATTCGTCGCGGGGCTGAGCGAGGTCGGTGTGCCGGAGCCGGTCGTCGCGCTGCTCGACGACCTGTTCGACGGGGTGCTCGACGGGCGCAACAGCGCGGTGACGCACGGGGTCGAGGCCACGCTCGGGCGCCCGGCGCGCGATTTCGCCGACTATGCGCGCGCGGTCGCCGCGACCGGCGTATGGAGCGCCTGACCATGATCGCGTTCGTGACTTCAGCGTTGCTGTGGGGTTCGGCCATTGGCTGCGGGTTGATGGCCGGCGTGTACTTCGCGTTCTCGACGTTCGTGATGACGTCGCTCGGACGGCTCGCACCGCAGGCCGGCGCGGCCGCGATGAATGCGATCAACGTCGACATCGTGCGTTCGCCGTTCATGCCGCTGTTCCTCGGCACGACGCTGATGGCGCTCGCGCTCGTCGTGATCGCGCTGTTCGATCGCGACTCGCCGGGCGCGATGGCGGCGCTCGCCGGCGGCGTGCTCTACGTGTTCGGCATGTTCGCGGTGACGATGGCCGTCAACGTGCCGCTCAACGACGCGCTCGCCGCGGCCGATCCGGCCACGGCGCAAGGCGCGGCGCTGTGGACGCGCTACCTGCACGACTGGACGAGGTGGAATCACGTGCGCACGGTGGCGTCGGCCGCCGCATGCGCATGCTTCATCGCGGCAATCGCGGCGCGCTAGCGGTATCGGCAGCGCGGCCGTTACGCGTAAAACGCCGACGGCGACATCCCGAAGTGCCGCTTGAACATCGCGGAGAACGCGCTCTGGCTGCTGTAGCCGTGATCCATCGCGACGGTCAGCACTTTCTCGCCGTGCGCCAGACGCTTGAGCGCGAGCAGCAGCCGCGCCTGCTCGCGCCAGCGGCGGAAGCTGAGCCCCGTCTCGCGGCGGAACGCGCGATGCAGCGTGCGCACCGACAGGCCGAGCAGGTCGGCCCACTCGGCGATCGTGCGCAGGTCGTCGGGCGTGGCGACCAGCGTGTCGCAGATCGTCCGCAGGCGCGCATCGTGCGGCCACGGCAGGTACAGCGGCAACAGCGGCGCGACGGTCACTTCGGCAAGCAGCAGGCGCATCAGGTGATCGTGGCGCGAGCCCGGCGCGTAATCGAGCGGCACGTCGACCGCGGCGAGAATCAGCTCGCGCAGCAGCGGATGCACTTCGACGACGCAACTGCGCGAGGGCAGGTGCTCGACCGCGCCCGGTTCGACGAACACGGTACGCATCTGCACGTCGCCGCTCATCTGCACCGTATGGTCGAGGCCGGCTTCGAGCCACACGCCGCGCGTCGGCGGCACGATCCACGACGCGCCTTCCGATTCCACGTGCATCACGCCCTCGATCGCGTAGAGCAATTGCGCGCGTCGATGGCGGTGCGGCGCGATCGACGTGCCGTGCACGTACGTGGCCGCCATCGCCGACACGGGCATCGGCGTCGATTCGTAGCGAAGGTGCGCAAACGGCGGGGTGGACTCGCGTGTCCGATTGGCGACAAGTCGTGACATTTTGGCGTGAGACAGGCAGTGGGCGGGCGGGCACGATGGCGTTCCGATTCACGCCAGCCTCCCTGTCACGATATTAATCCGTCAAACGCGATGAACAAGTCTCCTTTTCTGCTCCCCTTCTGCGCGATCGCGCTGTGGGCCGGCAACGTCGTCGTGTCGAAGCTGTCCGCCTCGACGATCGACCCGTCGGCCATCACGTTCTACCGGTTGCTGCTTGCGGTGGCGCTGATGAGCGTCTTCACGCTGCGCCCCGCGTGGCGCAATCGCGCGGTGCTCGTCGCGCACCTGCCGAAGCTCGCGACGCTCGGCTTTCTCGCGATGGCGCTGTTCCAGAGCCTGTCCTACGAGGCCGCGAAGACGACCAGCGCGACCAACATGGCGATCATCACCGCGCTCGTACCGCTGATGACGATGCTGCTGAGCTCGCTGCTGCTCGGCGATCCGCCCGGCGCCGGCATGATCGGCGGCGGGGTGCTGTCGCTCGCGGGCGTCGTCTATCTGATCGCCGAAGGGCATCCGACGGCGATCGCCGCGCGCGGCGTGCATCCGGGCGACCTGCTGATGCTGGCCGCATCGGCCGCGTACGCGCTTTACGGCGTGCTGCTCAAGCGCTGGCGCATCGGCGCGCTGTCGGCCTGGCAGTCGACCTACGTGCAGGCGCTGGCCGCGCTCGGATTCCTGGTGCCGATGCTGTTGCGCTTGCCCGCGCAGGCCGCGTGGCCGACGCGCGCGAGCGTGCCGCTGATCCTCTACGCCGGCGTGCTGGCGTCGGTGGTGCTCCCGTATCTGTGGATGCAGGGCGTGCGGCTGCTCGGCCCGAGCCGTTGCGCGATGTTCATGAACCTGCTGCCCGTGATGACGGCCGCCGGCGCGATCGTGCTGCTCGGCGAATCGCTGCGGTTGTATCACCTGATCGGCGGCAGCGTCGCGCTGCTCGGCGTCGCGATCGCGCAGCGGTTTCCGTTTCAGGCCGGCGGGGCGCAAGGAATCCGTCAATGAGCGCCCATCCCGACATGCAGGACCTGGTGGCCGCGCTGCCGGACGGACGGGCGTCCGTCGCCGCGCCGGCGCTCGCGCGTCAGCTCGAACGGATCGCGACCGCGCTCGAGGCGCTCGCGGGCACCCGCCCGCCGGCGGCCGTCGATTTCGATGCGGCCATCGCGTTTCGCTGGCGCGGTTTCGGCGCGGGCCATCAAACGGCGCCGCTCGAACCGATCGCCGCGCCCGCGCTCGTCGCGTTCGACGCGCTGCGCAACGTCGGCCGCCAGGCGGCGATCGTCGAGCGGAACACGCGGCAGTTCGTGCACGGGTTCGCGGCCAATCACGTGTTGCTGACCGGCGCGCGCGGCACCGGCAAGTCGTCGATCGTGAAGGCGTGCCTGCATGCGTTCGCGGCGCACGGTTTGCGGCTGATCGAGGTCAGCAAGGAAGGGCTGAACGATCTGCCGGCGATCGTCGAGCTGGTGCGCGCGCGGCCCGAGCGCTACCTCGTGTTTTGCGACGACCTGTCGTTCGAGGCCGGCGAGACCGGCTACAAGGGGCTCAAGACGGTGCTCGACGGCTCGGTCGCGAGCGACCTGTCGAACGTGCTGGTGTACGCGACGTCGAATCGGCGCCACCTGATGCCCGAGCAGGCGAGCGACAACGCGAACGTGACGCGCGCGGAGAACGGCGAGCTGCATCCGGGCGACGCGGTCGAGGAGCGGATTTCGCTGTCCGAGCGCTTCGGGATCTGGGTCACGTTCTACGGCTTCACGCAGGACGAGTACCTTGCCGTCGTCGAGAGCCGCCTCGGCGCGGCCGGTTTCGATGACGCGCAGATTCGTGCGGCGCGCGAGCCCGCGCTGCAGTGGGCGCTCGAACGCGGCGCGCGCTCGGGCCGTATCGCGGTGCAATTCGCGCGCGATTACGCGGGACGGCTCGCGGACGAAAGCGGCGAGGGTGCGCCCGTGCGCCCCGCTGCCTGAGCCGCGCGCTACAGCAGCCGCTCGGACAGCACGCGGAATGCGACGTCGGGCACGACGAAGCACAGCGGTTCGCCGGTCGCGCCGATGCGGGCGAGGAAGTCGCCGCCGCCGGTGGGCCCGACCATCTTCAGCGGCCGTACCGCGTCGACGTCGATCGGCAGGTCGATCGACGCATGGGCAAGACGATCGCAGTCTTCCACATGGGCGACGGCCGCGTGCTGCAGCGACAGCGCGGCGACGGCCGCGCGCCAGTCGTCGAAGAACGGCGCGAAGGCGTCGGGCAGCGTCCGGTCGTGCGACGCCTCGGCCGTGCAGCGGAAATCGGGCGCGCTGCCGCCGCTGCCCGCCAGCCGCGTGTCGTAGCGGCCATCTTTGAGTGACAAATATCGTGGATATTTCGACTGCCTACCGTGTTCACCAGGCTTGGTTGTAACGCAAGAGTGACAAAGATTTCATGTTACGGATCTTTGCGACGATAGCGTTAGAGTTGCGCCGCGACGCAAGGCTGCCCTGGCGAGTTGATTTTAGGCGAGCTTGGCGGCCGATTTAGGAGCAGACAATGAGGCAGATTTTTTCCCATAATGGGCCAAACCTCTCAAGGCCTGATGAGTGGCGACGGTGATTGAGCAGCCGATGCGAGATAGTAACGTTCGACAAGCATTGTCGCGAAGCAATCGACCATCGGTGTATGCCATAGTCCAGATCGGTTGACGACGGTGCTGACCGTCACACTTTTGCCTTGTTCCGCGAGCTGGTTCACCGCCCATTCGAGCGAGCGGAGTCTACGATGCCGGTTAAATGTACGGATCACTGTCGAGAGGGATGGGCAATAGGATAGTGCGACGTTGACCTGGCTGATTGTTAGATTCGCATGTGCAGCGAGGGTAGGCCGGCGAATCGCGCGTGGTCGAACGGAGTTGGATGACAAATTGCGTACTGCTTCAACCAGCAGCACGAGATGGTGCATGGCTCGTGTGGGCGTCTGTCTATCGGTGCGAAGTGGGCGTTTCCACTTGGTATGCTGGTTTTCGAGCCAGGGGCGGTCCCTTAGCCTCGCGCGGATGCCGGCGGGAGTGTTCAACAGGTTGGCCCATATAGCCGCAACCAACTGTCTGTGCTGACGCAGGAACTGTTCAATAGTTCGCCGATCGTCGGCGATGGTGGGCATCTGCGTTTTCTTGAGTCGGATGACGCTGGGCCATTGCCGGACAAGCCACGACGCATCATATAGCCGCAAATACCAATATTCTCGACCGCATTGCGACGGCCGGCAGCCCGGGCGGACTCGCACTTTTTCGATCAACCGTTCGCGGATGCGCTCGACGGTCATGCGTTCGGAGAATGAGACAGATCGAGAGTCGGGCGTTTCAGCCGTTTTGGCTACGTGCGCATGGAGCGTGTCGAGGTCGAGATTGAGCGCAGCGAGCAGCGCGCAACACTCGCGCGCCAGAGCATGGCGGAACGTGTTGCGCAATTGCACGCTCGCGGCAGCGTCGATGCCGCGAAATAGACTCGTGGCTTTATCGCCCATGTCCGCACCGAACGCGCGTTGGAGCGTGGTCGCGTAGTCGGCCGGGTGCATTGCATCCCGCAGAAAGGCTCGAATGGGATCTCGAGCATGGGTGAACGTGCAATTTTTCAAGGCACTGACGCTGATTTCCACGAGCCGCTGCATGACTTCAGTCGGCTCGACATACTGGGCGGTTTGCGTCAGATCTTCGCCGCAGTGGCATCGAATTCGGGCGGCTTCGATAGTAGCTAGGCGCGGCAATAGAAATGCGCGTCGGCATTGCGGACACGTAGTACGTAGTCGAACGAGATGACGGTAGCAATATGCAACATTTGGCAATTGATGTGCGCGATGCCAAAACGGCTCGCCGTACTCATGAGTATCGAACGAGAGACATAGTGGACAATAGCGTATTGCGGTTTCCGCGCGTCGGCTGTTTAGGATGTTGCGGAGTTGAGAGGAGGGCCGGTTTCGCGAGGTATAGAGTTTCGGTAACGATTGCGTGCCAGATAAATGACCATCGAGTCCATTTGCCGCATCGAACGTTAACCGATAGGGAAGCGTCGTTAGCGTGACGAGTACATCCTCATAGGATTGGCCAAGCATCGCGACGAATGGTTCGATGTATTCAGTGTACGGGACAATGTCGTATAGGGAGCGCGGGCGCACACTTGGCACCCCTGAGTTTTCCAGGAATTTACGCCATGCGATTGGACCATTATGCAGTCGGATCCGCGCGAGCCAAGATCCAAATAGTTCGTCCGGATAAGAGGCCGGCACGAACAGCAAGGGTGTCATGCGAGTCGGCCCTTGGGGTCCGCTATGATCTGACAAAACAGTGCGCCACCGGCAGGGGCGCTATCGCCTACTTTGGCGAGCATGGCAAGCACCGTCGCGCGGGTTCTATCGGCAGAGACGGCAGCAGGGCAAGACATAGGAATTCTCCAACTCTCGATGGTCGAGGTTCGCGAGATCATTCGTCCAGTATAGCCGACGCACGAGTGCCCTGCCGGCTTCCCGCAACGCGCCGCACGGCCGGTATGTGTGGCATCGACGTCGATGCCACTTTACATACTTTGAGCGGGGCACTGACCGTAATTTCAAATGCGTGGGATTGAATTGATGGATTCGCCGGAGTTCCTCAGGTGCTTGGCCGTGCGTATCGCATGCGCGATTATTTGTTTTAACAAACCATCATTTCACATAGAAATACTGCCCGCTTTCCGGAATGCTCAATTATTTCGAAAATGTTCGAGCAGTTGGTACACGACGGGATCGCTCTCGCACTGACCGCCACCGCACTCAAGTAACGTCGATACGAGATTGGCGATGATCGTCAGCCCGAAGACTGCCATCGCGATTCGCCCGCTGGTACTCATCGACGCTGGTTGCACAGTATGGCTTGTGCGGCGGACGGCAAGCAGCAAGGAAACATACAAAATGATCAACACCGACGCGATAAAGCACCATGTGTAGAAATGCAGGCCCCACAGAGCTGAACCATACGCTCCTGAATCAGGTGAGATGTGTAGCAGTACCTGACGACCCGCGATGACGCCGGTTGCGACAGCGCTGACGAGCACGCAGCAATAATGTGTGCCACGTACGCCGTATCTGACGTTCATTGCGAATCCGATCCCGGCGAGGATCAATCCGACGCGCTGCAGTAAGCAAAGTGGGCAGGGTAGCTCATTGAATGCAAGTTGATAATAGAATGCGATGAGCAGTGCTGCACTAATCGCAATTAATGCAAGGAAATCTAGCGTATTGTTCGTCGTCGCGTTGTCGTTGCTATCGTTTCGTAGAATCTTCATTTCCATTATCGAGATGTAATTTAGAGGGATAGATTGAGCGAATCTGTCGCGTGATGAGCGAATGTGAAAAGTGTCGAGATCAGCGCGACGACGAACAAAGAGATTGTACGTGAACGTGTACCGTATATCATTGAGACGAACGATGCGAGTGACAACAGGAACGGAAGAAACATAAAAATTTCTAGTCCTTCAGGTGGTGGTTAAAACGAACAGCGTAACGAGGTTGGGTAAAACTACCGAAAATCGATTGCCTGTCACAGGTTGGAATAGAAGAGCCGGCAAGGTCGCCGTAGCGATCATGGCAGGGGGCGTCATCCGAGCGTGCCGACAACGTTGACTTCCTTATTGTCGGGAATTTCGTTGTATGAAAGCACGGTTAGATCCGGTGAGAACAGTTTGGCGTACCGCGCGAGCATCGGGCGAATGCGTGGCACCACGATCAGCACCGGTGCGGAGCCCATTTGTTTCAGTTGTTCGACCACCGCCGGCATATGGGTCTGCAACTGCGAGAGCACGTTCGGTTCGACCGGGAAGTTGTCCAGCGGCACACGCGTGCCCGATTGCTCCGCGAGACTGAGCGCATTCAGCAGAATGTTCTCGAGTTCCACCGTCAGGCTGAAGCCCTTGAGCGCCTCGTGTTGGGCGCCCAGTCCGGCCACGATCTGGCGACGCAGTGCGCAGCGGACTTCGGCCACGAGCAGTAGCGGGTCCTTGGTGGTTTCCGCGGCCTCCACCAGCGTGGCGGACACGGTCTCGATGTCCTTGATCGACACATTCTCGGCCAACAACGTACGGAACACCTTGCGCAACTGACTGTGCGTGAGGCATTTTCCCAGCGCATCGGCCAGCGCTGGCGCAATGGCCGTCAGGCGTTCGATGATGGCGGTCACATGATCGTAGCTGAACAGGTCGGGAATCGTTTCGCGAATTAACTTGGCCGCATGCGTGGCGATCACCGTCGCGCAATCGACGACCTGGTAGCCGAGGCCGAGGGCATGGGCCTTCTGGTCGGGCTCGATCCACGTGACGGGCATGCCGTAGGCAGGGTCGATGTCGGGTGTGCCATCCAATTCCCCGTAGACGGTAGGTGACGGAATGGCCATCAGCTTTCCCGGTTGCACTTGGGCCTGAGCCAGTTTGGTGCCATTGAGCATGATGGTGTAACTGGAGGGGGGCAGGCTCATGTCGTCGCGCGCGCCGATGGCCGGTAGCAGGAAGCCGAGCTGTTCCGATAGGGTTTGTCGGGTGCCATGCAGGCGGCGCACCAGTGGCGCGCCCTGAGCGCGGTCCAACATCTCCACCAGCTTGTAGCCGAGGGATACCGAAAGCGCGTCCACATACGGCAGGCTGCTCCAGTCGAACGATTCGTTGCCGGGCGCGGCTAGCGTGGCTTGCATGACGCGGGCGGTTTCTTCCGCCTCGACCGCTGCGGAGGGCGAAGTCCGCTGCGTCATCCGATAGCCGACGTAACCGAGCACTGCTGCAAAGCACAGAAACACCAATGTCGGCATGCCCGGGATCAGGCCCAGCGCGGCCATCAGTGCGGAAGCGCTGAACAGCACCAACGGCGAAGCCAGCAACTGCTGGCCGACCTGTTCCTCGAAGTCGCGTGCATCGTCGATGCGGGTGACAATGACCGCGGCGGCGGCAGACAGCAGGAGGGCGGGTATTTGCGCGACCAGGCCGTCCCCGATGGCCAGCAGCGCATACTTGTGGAATGCCTCGCCTGCAGGCAAGCCGTGCATGATGACGCCGATGATCACGCCACCGATCATGTTCGTGATGAGAATCAGAATGCCGGCGATGGCGTCGCCGCGCACGAACTTCGAGGCGCCATCCATGGCGCCGTAAAAGTCGGCTTCGGTCGTAACGTCCTTGCGGCGTTGCTGGGCCTGTGCCTGTGTGATGACACCGGCGTTCAGATCGGCGTCGATGGCCATCTGCTTGCCGGGCAGCGCATCGAGGGTGAAACGCGCCGACACTTCCGAGATGCGCTCCGCACCCTTGGTGACCACGACGAAGTTGATGATCATCAGGATCACGAACACGACCAGCCCGACCACGAAGTTGCTGCCGATCACTACATTGGCGAACGATTCGATCACTTGGCCGGCTGCGCTCGCGCCCGTGTAGCCATTGAGCAAAACTACGCGTGTGGATGCGACGTTCAATGTCAGGCGCATCAGCGTGGCAGCCAGGATAATGGTCGGGAAGGCCGAGAAGTCCAGCGGTCGCTTCACGGTCACGGCCACCATGACCACCACGATGGACAGCACGATGTTGAACGTGAACATGATGTCCAACGCGGCTGGCGGAAGCGGCAGGATTACCATCGCCAGGATGGTGAACAGGGCGAGAGGCGCAGCAAACTTCAGGCGCTTGAGCAGGTCGATCACGTTCATCGGGATTGGGACTTTTGCAAGTGTTCGGGAATGGTGATGCCAGTGGGTAGCGATGGTGAAACGTCGCGTCCGCCGTTGCGGAATGCCTTGATCTGTAAAACGTAGGACAACACCTGCGCTACCGCGCGATACAGCTCTGCCGGAATTTGCTGATTGATCTGGCTGGTGTGGTAGATCGCACGCGCCAGCGGCGGCAGCTCGAGCACCTCGACGTTGTGCCCTCGGGCGACGTCGCGAATGAACAGCGCAACCTCATCGACCCCCTTGGCTACGACGTACGGCGCTTGTGCTCGCGTTACGTCGTACTTGAGTGCGACTGCATAGTGGGTCGGGTTTATCACCACCACATCTGCGGTTGGCACGGTCTTGCGGATTCCCTGGCGCGCGATCTGGCGCTGGATTTGGCGGATGCGGCTCTTGACCTCGGGCTTTCCTTCGGATTGCTTCATCTCCTCTTTGATGTCACGCTTGCTCATCCGCTGGCCGCGCTTGAAGATGATTTGTTGTACCGGTATGTCGACGAGTGCGAACACGATGATGATGCACGTTAGCGTGAGCGCAGAGGTCAGGAACAGGTTTGCCCCACCGGTCAGTGCATCGGCGAGCGGCGCGCCTTGCAAGCGGATGAAGCCGCTCAAGTTGGAGCGGCAGACGATGAAGAGCGTGGCCATCAATACGAGGGCCTTGAGCACGGTCGTGCCGAACTGGACGTAATGCTTGCCGGACACCAGGCGCTTGAGCCCGGAAAGCGGGTTCAAGCGGTTCAGCTTCGGCATGACGTTCTTGTGGCTTAGGGTCCAGCCGCCCGGTACCAACGACGCGACGATGATGCCGGCGGGCACCGCGGCCAGCGGGGCAAGCATCTTGCACAATAGCAGTGCCGCTGCGGGAAATAGCATCGACGCCGCATTGCCGATCCTGTCGTCGCCGGAAAGGTCTGCAAACGACAGCGCGAAAATGTGCTTGAGTTCAACCAGCCACGCTGGGGCTAATACGACGATAAGCTTGAGAGCAATCAGAATTCCCACACACGTGCCGATATCTCGCGAACGTGCAACTTGGCCTTCCATTCTGGCTTTGCGCAGTTTCTGCGGGGTGGCCTTTTCGGTCTTGTCGCCGGTTTGTTGCTCGCTCATTGCATTCCCCCGTTGCCGAGGGGCCGCGTCGCGAGTCGATCGTAGAGTTCTAGAACGTGCTCCACCATGCGACCGTAGTGATCCGGCAGTGACGGCAACAGCAGCGTCAGCAGTAACAGCCCGAACATGGTCGTGATCGAAAAGCCCAACGCGAAAAGATTCAGTGCGGGTGCTACGCGATTGAGGAGGCCCAGGCCGACTTGTACTACCAGCGTAGCGAACATCACCGGAAGCGCCAACGCCACGGCGGCGGAGAACACCCAGCCTACTGCGAATGCGAGATGCTTGAGCGCGTCGAGGTCGAAGGCAAAACGACCGACCGGCCAGACTGCAAAGCTGCGCGCGATGACAGCCGTCAGGATCAGGTGGCCGTCAACTGCGAAGAACAGCAGGATGAACACCACGTACATGACGCTGGTGAGTACGTCGGCCATCTGGCCATTCATCGGATCGTTGATTTGCGCCATGGACAGGCCCAATTGCGACGACGCGACGGTACCGAAAATCTGCAGCGCGCCCAGCACGAGATGGAACACGAAGCCGAGCAGGCCGCCTATCAGGACCTGTTCGGCCACGGCAGCCACACCTTCGAGCTGCAGCAGGTCGATCACGGGCATCGCCGGAATACCGGGCTGTATGGCTAATGCGAGGATGAGGGCGATCAGCAGGCGAATGCGCACAGGGACCATTGCGTCACCCAGGATCGGCGACGCGGCCAGCGCGGCAGCGATTCGGCAGAAAGGCCAGAAGATCGTGTTCGCGAGCGGCAGGAGCTGGGCAAGGACAATTTCCATTGCCGAGTCACCCGGTCAGTTGTGCGGCGCGGCTGAAGATCTCAACCGTGTAATGCATGACGCGGCCGGTCATCCACGGGCCAGCCAGCGCGAGTGCGACCAGCGTCGTGATCAGGCGCGGAAGAAAACTCATCGTCTGCTCGTTGATTTGCGTCGCGGCCTGGAATATGGCCACCAGCACACCCGTGATCAGGCCTGGTGTAATCAGCACGAGGATGATGACGAGCACCAGGCGCAACGCGTCGACGGCGAAGCTGGCAGCCAGATCGGGAGTCAGCATCAGTAGGCCTTCACGCTGGTAATGAGGGTGTTGACGGTAAGTGACCATCCGTCCACCAGTACGAACAAGAGCAGCTTCAGCGGCAGCGAGATGACGAGTGGCGACAGCATCATCATGCCCATTGCCATCAGCACGGACGCGACAATGATGTCGACGATCAGGAACGGGATGAACAGCATGGCGCCCATCTGGAACGCAGTCTTCAGTTCGCTCAGCACGAACGCCGACAATTTAACCAGGAACGGCTGCTTCTCCGGGTCCGTGATTTTTTCGGTGCCAGAGAGTTTGGCCATCTGCGCAAGCGTGGCCTTGTTCGTCTGCGCAAGCATATAGCGCCCCAGCGGTTGTTCCGATGTCGCGAGCGCGGCCTGCATGCTGATCTTGCCCTGGTCGTATGGCACGAACGCCTTTTGCCAGATTTCCTCGCCGACCGGGCGCATCGTAAGCATGGTCAGCACCAGCGCGACACCCGTCACGATGCGTCCCGGCAATCCTTGCTGCAGGCCTAGCGCCTGCTTGACCAGTGACAGCACGATCACATAGCGCAGGAAGCTCGTCATCGTCATCAGCAGCGCGGGCAGTAGCCCGAGCAGCGTCATCAGAACGAGGATCTGAGTTTTGACTGTAAAGCCTTGTCCGCCGACGGCATCGGATGCGAGCGTCAGCGTGTCGGCTTGAACGAGTGCGGGCACTGCGAAAACGGCTAACGCCAGACCCAGATGGGGCAGGAGGTCGCGATTCTTCATGTCGCAAGCGAGTTGAGGTCGTCGAGTTCGATGATGCGTAACCCGTAGTGTTCTCCCGAGACGACGACTTCGCCCAAGCCCACCGGCGTACCATTTACCTTGATGACGAGGGGTTCGCCGGCAAGGCGATTGAGCTCCACCGTGGAGCCGGTTTCGTACGACAGCAGATCGGCCAGCGGTACGGTGGCCTCCCCCACCTCCAGCGTCAAGCGCACGGGAATGCGGCGCAGCATACGCATCGAGTCGCGCGGCGAAGCAGGTTCGGTGATGGATTGGGGATCGTCGCCCAGATCCAGATCGCTCAGCGCGGAGAGATCAAGGTCGGTGGTCGAGGTCATGTTGGGGGTTACTCCACGGGTTCGAAAGAAGTAATCCACAGCGCGCCTTGGTGTTCGGCCAAGGCCGCGCGGTAGAGGCGGACGTTGTCGACGAGCACGTCGACGGTATCGGGCAAGCGAACGGGCAGGACGTCGCCTGGCCTCATGCGAAGCAGTTCGTCGAGGCGCATGTCCTTGGACAGCACGTGCACCGACATCGTGACGGGGATGCACACGTTGGCCGGAGCACTATCGGGTGCAGGACGCACGTGCTGAGCATCGAGGCGTGCAAACAAGTGGTCGACCCACCTGTCGTCCAATGCGAATTCGACGTCGCCACCGACGTTGCGCAAGGGGTCCGAGATGGTCATGCGCAGGACGCGGACGCCCGGGCCGAGCAGGACGTCCCCGCTTGGCAAAAAGGGCTCTGCCTGGTCGCCGAGCATCGCCGAAGCAAACGCGGCTAGCAGCGCGGTGTGTTGTTGTGCCGCGAAACGCCGTTCCGCCCCGGTTTCCGGCACGGGCGCTGGGGCGTTCGGCACGGCTTCGTCCAGCGAAGTGTCGTAATGACAGGCCAGCAGCGCCAGCAGTAGCATGCGGTCGCAGCGCACTGAAATCTGTCCATGGTTGCATGCATAGGTGCGCCAGACGGCCGCATTGCGCGACCGCATCGCGGCGACAGAGAGCTCGGTGACGACGAAGCGCGTGCCACGGCGCAGATTGAACCGTTCATGAAGGGAGTGGTCGATTCTGCGCTTGATATCTTGCAGCACATCCTCGAGCAAATGGTATGGACGCCCCAGCGTGCACGGATCAAGCACCACCGGAGATGCGGCTCGGCTGCTGCGGGAGTGGGAGGGAGATGCTGACACGGTCAAGGGGTCGTTTTGAAGAAGAGTGGGCGCCATTGTCGGCAGCGTGCTGCATGGAGCGGAGAATGTTGAACAGAGTTTGAACACCCCAAAAAAAACGACCCGCTCGCGGCGGGCCGGTTTTGGACTCCAGTGAATCGCGAGGCAATGCTTACTGGAGCAGCGACAAGACCATCTGGTTCATGCTGCTGGTTTGCTTGAGCATGGACATGCTGGCTTGCAGCAGCACTTGCTCCGAGCTCATCTTGGCGGATTCCGATGCCATGTCGGCGTCCATGATGCGGCCTTCGGCGTCAGCCGTGTTCGTCGACATGTTGGCCAGGTTGTTGTGGGTGTGCTCGAGGCGGTTTTCTGCCGCACCGATGGCCGAGCGCAGCGCGCCCACGTCGTCAAGCACGTTGTTGATCAGATCGATCGTCGCGTTGGCCTCCTCAGTCAGCTCCTTGCCGGCCACTTCAGGCTGGCCTGCTTCCGGGCCCTTGTAAGTTGCCGACAGGCCCTCGAACTTGGTGTGCGCGTTTGTGACGTGCTTGGAGAAATCGACGGTCATCGTTTCGTCCTTGGTGGCGCCGATCTGGAAGGTGATTTCCTTGGTCAGGCGACCGCCCTCGCTCGCTACCGTGTCGTCTGCATTTTTGACTTCCTTCTGCATCAGCTTGGCGCCGCCGTACGACGTGTTCTTCATGATGTTCGACAGTTCCTTGCCCAGCGCATCGTACTCGGCCTGCATGGCAGACTTTTCGTTTGCCGAGGACGATCCGTCAGCGGCCTGCGTGGCCAGATCCTTCATGCGGTACAGAATGTTGGTGACTTCCTTCATCGCGCCGTCCGCGGTTTGGAGCAGCGACGATGCATTTTGCGTGTTCTGCATGGCCATGCCCATGCCGCGGGTTTGCGCTTGCAGGCGCACGGCGATCTGCAGGCCGGCAGCGTCGTCCTTGGCGGAGTTGATGCGCAAGCCGGTGCCCAAGCGGGTCATCGTGGTGTTCAGGCTGCTACTGGTGCTGCCGATCGCCTTCTTGATGTTCATGGCGGCGGCGTTGGTGTGCAGGCTCAGCATGGTATGTAATCCTTAAATCTAGACTAGGTTTGGGGTATTTGTTTGTCGCTGCCCACTTGTCAGGAGGCGACGCCTGTTCAAGACGGCAGGCGATCCACAGACGTTAAATCGAATCGAGTCGGCCAAGCGGGAGATGCGGCGCGGCGGACGTGCAAACGTCGAGATTGCTTCTCCGCTGGCGGGGGAATGCTTGCCATTTGAGCGGTGCCGAGCGATGGCGCTATGAGTCGCTGCAATAGCGCCAGTGAAAACTGGCCGCGGCCTTTTGCCGTGGACTGATCTCGCGTATGTCCGTGCGCGCTGAGATAGGCGGGCTCGCCACGGGGGGGGGGCAGTGAATACTGCTGTGCTGGCGTTCCCGCGCGTAGCGACATGCAATTGATTCGGCCCGTTAAAATGTGGCGACTCCGGAAAATAAGAGTTGTCTGATATTGGGCATGGCGGATTTCGCTCACACTTTAGCTCTACATTGGGATCTGTATCGCAGGTCCAAAAGGAGCTGGTTTGAGATTCAGGTCTCGCCGCGCAAACTTCACACTTGGCATTTCTCTTGCCACCGGTTCGCACTTGGATGGCCCGTCCGTTAGGTTGCTGGCGATTCGCCGGCAGTGACGAGCGTTGCGCATGACGCGTGTTGAGAAACGTACGAGTTCGGTTTGACTGACGTCTGATCTTCAATCTCATGGCCTTTCTCGCACCCTGTGCATGCGCGGGCTGCTGACGCAGTGCCGAGCGATTTCGGCTCCGCTGAAATGTTTGCGGCCTCGCGATATTTTTTCGCATCAAGGACGCCGCAATTCGTAGTGTGCATTCTGTCTATCCTTGCGGGGGGAACTCCGCTGCTTAACCGTGGGCTCCACGAATTCCGTTCGATCGCGTATTGACGGGGATACGTCAGTGGGTGCCTCCCAAAATCCTCATCAGTCTCGCAATCATGTCGACAGTCACACCCGCCGATGCAAAAAAGCCGCGCATTGCGCTCCTGGAAGACAACGTCGCACATGCGAGAACCGTTCGGCACTGGCTCGAGGCCGCGGGCTACGACGCTATTGTCGAGCACGACGGCAGCCGCTTTATCGACCGCATCGGCCACGAGAAGGTCGATATGCTTCTACTCGATTGGGATGTGCCCGGCATGACCGGCATCGACGTGCTGATAGACATGCGCAAGCGGGTCGACTATCTGATTCCCATTGTGTTGCTCACTCAGCATGACGACGAGCGCGACATCCTGCACGGGTTGAGCTGCGGGGCGGATGACTATCTGGTCAAGCCTATCAGCGAGCGAATGTTGATTGCGCGTGTTATCGCCCAGTTGCGCAAATGGTACCCGGGGGTCCAGCGCAATCAGCAAATCAAATTTTCCGGCTTCGTCCTGGACGAGACCACGCGCACGGCGACGTTGCCCGACGGCGAACAAGTCTCGCTGCCTGAGCGTGAATTTTCCATTGCGCTGTACCTGTTCGCGCACGCCGGACGCGTGGTGAGTCGCGATGTGCTGCTCAAGCAAGTTTGGGGTGCTGCGGATTCGTCGAATGTCGGCACGTTGGCGACCTATATCACGCGGGTTCGAAACGGCCTTCGCCTGCGTCCGAACAGGCTCAGAATTTCGAGCGTGTATCGCTACGGGTATCGCCTCGAGCGGTTGGCGGATGGTGCCGACAACGACCTGGATTGAGCTTGCAGCAAGCTGGTGGCTCTATGCGTGCACTCATTTCCCGCTTGATGACGATCGGCCCCTTGCGAGGCATTGTGGTCCTTGCGATGCTGGCGCTGGCTGCGTTGAGCGGTAGCCCCGGCAGCGGCGTGGTGTCGGGCGCGCTTGATCGTGTGCTGTTCGATATGATGGCGCAGGTGGTTGCGCATCGGTCGACGCAACAGGTGGTGGTGGTCAACATCGACGAAGGGGTGATCGCCCAACTGGATCCGCATGGCATGGACGCGTATTTGGCGCAATTGCTCGGCGCCCTTGGGAAGGCGCGCAGCGTCACGCTCGATTTGCCGCTGTGGCCCGGGTTCGATTATTCGAGTCTGCGCGCCGGCATGCGAGCATGTTCGCATACCGTGTTGGTCGAGCCGGGCCTCGCTGGGCACGCAGGAAGCTGTTCAAGCTTGCTGCCGCCGGCACTCAGTTCGCTTGCTGCCGCGCGCAGCCAGCGAATCGTTACGATGGGCCACTACGGTGTGGTGAGCGGTTTCGTACCTTACCGTCTGTCTGCAGGCGTCCGTTATGCACACGTTGCGCTCGACGCGCTGCGGGTGGCGGGCATCGAGCCGCCGTTGCCGGTCGTTGATTTCGTCAGGCCATACGCGCAGTCGATCGGGGCCGCCCGCACGCCGGCGGTAATGACAATGCTGCCGGCATCGATGCACCTCACGCAGTATTCGGATATTGATGTGCTGCAGCAACGCGTGCCTGCGGATGCGTTTGATGGGAAGGTGGTATTCGTTGGTAGTCACGCGTGGGGCGCCGGAGGGATGTTCCAGATCTCGTCGCTCAACTCGCACGAGGTTACGCGCTCACAACTCGACGCGCTCATCGCCGACGCCGTGGCGTCAGGCAATCTCGCGCGCGAAGCGCCCGCCGTCGTCGGGGTGTCGATCTATCTGGTCCTCGCGTTCGGCGTCGTGCTGATCTGCGTGTTTGTGCCTGGTCGGGCGGTGCATCTGGCGGCGCTAGGCTGGGGCGCGCTGATCTTCGCCGTTCCACTGGGAATGTTGGTATTCCATATCTGGTTGCCGCTGGGGCTGCTTCCGGTTGTTTGCCTGCTGATCTACGGCTTTTTTGCGTGGGAGCGACATGCTCGCATGCTCTCGATGTTGCGAGGCGAATTGCGCGAATGGGGAGCGATCGCCGCCGCGATCCATCCGCGAGAGGGTGCCGCCGCGGTCGCTGCGCCGTCCGGGCGGTCCGACGAGCTGGTCGGCATCAAGGCAGCGTTGCTGCAGGTGCGCGGCTGGCAAAAGCTCTACGTCGACATGGTCAACCAGTTTCCGTATCCAGTCTTTCTCACGATGGGCGGCCACGTTGCCGTGTGGAACGCGAAGGCTGCCACTTTAATGCGCGAGGACTCCGCGGGTGACCTGTCCGACGCTCGATTGCCATTCATGCAAGTCGAGCGGCTCGTGGCCGAGAGCGTATGCAAGGGCGGAGACACCAGTCGTGAAATCGAATGGGGCGGTCGTACCTATATGCTGATGTGCGAACGGCTGTCGAGTGGGCTGAGCGGGGATACTTCTTCCGACGGCGATATGCAGATGTCCCACCTGGTTTGTCTGATCGACCTTTGCGATCTGAAGGGATTTGTCTCGCACGACAAGTGGATGTTGCGTCATATCGCCCATGATCTGCGCAGCCCACTAACGGCCATCCTGTCGTTGATCGACCGCCGGGGCGCGTCCGTTGGCAGCAATCCGGACGGGGAGTCGGATCGCGCCTTCCTGAGCGATCTACGGCAGCAGGCTTCATACTCGCTACGTATTGCGAAGGACTTCATGCAGTTGAGCCGTGCCGAACGACTCGATCGGACCGAATTCGAACCGGTGGCATTGAGCGAGGTGGCCGAAGAGGCGATCGACCAGAACTGGCTCGCCGCCGAGCAAAAGGGCGTCGTGTTGCGCGAACCGGCATTCTTGGTCGAAGACACCCTCGTTGGCGGAAATGGTGACATGCTCATGCGTGCGGTCGTCAACGTGTTGGACAACGCGATCAAGTATTCGCCGCCTGGTGCCGTTGTGTCGCTCACCATCGGCTCGGCTGGCGAAGGCGCACTGGTACTGAAGGTGACTGACAGCGGCATCGGCATGACTGACGACACGGTCCGTCGCCTGTTCGAGCCGTTCTTCCAGGCCGAGCGCAAGGCCGACGGCAGCGCCAGCGTCGGATTGGGGTTGCCTTTCGTCAAGGCCGTGATCGAAAGACACGGTGGCACGGTTGCCGTGCACAGTGCACTTGGTGGCGGCACCGTGTTCGAGCTGATCCTGCCGCGCATCTCGGCGAAAGAGCGAGGCGTCGGATCGCTGGAAACGGTCAGCGTAATCCGACCTGCGACGATGGCGATGACTGCGGCGCCCGCGCGTGACTGCCGGTTCGCCATATAGCGCGACGCCGGGGGCGCACGTGAGCCGCACGTCGTGCTCTTGACTGCCAGGGCCTGACGTCTGACGGCACGGGCGCTCGGGCGCGGGGCCGCCCCGAACCCTGTTCCTCCGTTTTGTACCGGCTCATTTGCCGTATGGTCGTTCTCTGCCTGATTGAGCGCGAGAAGTAGCGACAGGCCGCCGTTAGCGCGCCAATCAATGTTTCGTTGAACATTCTCGTTCTACGACGGATGACGTCCCAGAATCCGTGCCATAGCCAATCTGGAGCCGCCATGACTGTCGACCTCTCGAGCGCGATGCTCGATTCGATTCGCCAATCCGTCATCCCAAAAAACGATGACCCGAAAACCGAAGCCGCCTCTGCCGACATCGCGGGAGGCTTCGCCGATTTACTCAAGCAGGCCGTGCGTGGCGCGGATGCGCAACAACATCACGCCGACGATCTCGTCACCGCCGTGGAAACCGGCGCCAGCGATGACCTCGTGGGCGCCATGCTTGCCAGCCAGCAGGCAAGCCTGTCGTTCTCCACAATGGTCCAGGTGCGCAACAAGGTCATGAGTGCTTTTGACGACATCATCAAGATGCAGGTTTGATGAGGACCGCAAACGTGCTTGCTCAAGTCAAGGCTCAGATTGCGCGCTTCGCGCCTCCCGGCCATTTCCGATTGCCGTCCCCCGCGGCGCTGTCCAAAGTGGTGCCCATCGTCATCCTGGCGATTAGCCTGGCCGCGCTGACCATGATGCTGATGCATCGTCAGGACTCGCGCTACAAACCGATTTTTGGCTCCCAGGAAACCGTGGTCGCCGCCGACATGATGGCCGCGCTGGACGCCGAAGGCATTCCGTACCGTATCCACCCGGACAGTGGCCAGGTGCTGGTGCCGGAGCAGAAGCTCGGTGCCGCGCGCATGATGCTGGCCGCCAAGGGCGTGGTAGCCAAATTGCCGGAGGGGCTGGAGCAGGTGGACAAGAGTGATCCGCTGGGCGTCAGTCAGTTCGTGCAGGACGTCCGGTTTCGGCGTGGCCTCGAAGGCGAGCTGATGCAGAGCGTTATGGCGCTCGAACCGGTGTCGTCGGCTCGTGTGCATCTGTCGATTGCTAAATCGGCGTCGTTCATTCTGGCCGATGGCGACAAGAGTTCGGCATCGGTGGTGCTCACGCTCAAGCCCAACCGCAAGCTGAGCAAGGAGCAGATTGCCGCGATCGTCGCGCTGGTAGCGGGCAGCGTGGCGAACCTCGACCCGGCCCGCGTGACGGTGATAGACCAGGCCGGCAATCACCTCTCCGCGCAGATCGATCCGGTACTGGGAAATTCCACACGCGATAGCGAGTTGGGTGCGCAAATGCGTGAACAGGTATTGCGCAATATTCGCGAGTTGCTCACGCCTGTGTTGGGGGACGGCAACTTTCGCGCGAGCGTTGCCGTCGAGCTGGACCACGATCGCGTGGAAGAGACCCGCGAGCAATACGGCGAGGCCCCGAAGGTGACACAGGAAGCGATTCGCGACGAGAAGGACATCGGTCAGGCAGCGTTGGGTGTACCGGGTTCATTGTCGAACCGCCCGGCGCCGCCGTCGACTGCCAGCATGCCCGAAGCGCCACACTCGGCCAAGAACGCGCAGACACGCCAATACGCTTACGACCGCAATGTCGTCCAGATCAAGCGCAGTCCCGTGCGCGTAAAGCGCGTGAACGTGGCGGTGGTTCTGAACAACGCCGCCGCGCCCGGCGGTGGAAAGGCTTGGGCGCCAGCACAACTTGCGCAGGTGGACACGATCCTGCGCAATGGCTTGGGCATCGATGCCGACCGTGCAGATGCACTGACGGTGTCGTCGCTGGACTTCCGCGGCACGCCGGTGTCCGTATCGCAGCCGTGGTGGAAACAGCCCGACAACATCGTAACGATTGGTACTTGGGCAGCGTGGGCATTGGGTGCGCTACTCGGGTTCGTATTCATCTTCCGCCCGCTGCTTAAGGTGCTTCGCATTTGGGCCAACGGCGGGCGCGACCCGCAGTCGCAAGGCGCCAACGCCGTACCCGGCGGTCCGGAAACCCCGGCGCTTGCGGCAGCCGCCGACGCCGACACGCAGCCCCTGCTGCTGGCCGACGCGAATCTCCCGCCGATTGGCTCCGGCGCCGACGTGCTGATCGCACACCTGAAGCATCTGGCCGCTCAGGACCCTGAGCGCGTTGCCGAAGTCATCAAACCCTGGATTCGAGACGATGAGCACACCAACTGACGTACCTGCGACCGTGGACACCGTCATAACGGCAGGCCCGCCGGCCCAGAATCTTGCCGCGGTAGAGCGTGCCGCCATCATCCTGCTCAGCATCGGCGAGGAAGCTGCGGCGGGCGTGCTGCGATGCCTTTCGCGCGAGGAGTTGCTGGACGTGACACTGGCCATGTCACGCATGCAGGGCGTCAAGGTGGAGGCTGTGCAGAGCACCATCGAGCACTTCTTCACGAATTTTCGCGAGCAGAGCGGTGTACGGGGTGCTTCGCGCTCGTTCTTGCAGCGCTCGCTTGAGATGGCGCTCGGCGGTGTGGTGGCCAACAGCGTGCTCAACAAGATTTACGGTGACGCGATAGGCCCGAAAATGGCGCGCCTGCAGTGGGCACAGCCGCAATGGCTTGCCGACCGCCTGCGCGATGAGCACGTACGCATGCAAGCCATGTTCCTCGTCTTCCTGCCGCCGGAGCAGGCGAGCCGCGTGATTCAGGCGCTGCCCGAAGTGCGACGCGAGCAAGTGCTGCTCGATATCGCGCGTCTGACCGAGATCGATCATGACCTGCTGCGAGACTTGGAAGACGTAGTCGACGGCTGCATCGCTAACCTTGGCACACAAAGCACGGCCGTCGAAGGTGTGCGGCAGGCCGCCGACATCATTAACCGTATGCCGGGCGACCGCGCCCACATAGTGGAAATTCTGCGTGCCCGAGACCCGGAGTTGGTGGCAGCGGTGGAAGACCTTATCTACGATTTCGCGGTGATCGCGAACCAGGATGATGAGGTGATCTCCGTCATTCTCGAACATGTCGACACGGCGCTGTGGGGCGTGGCGCTTAAGGGTGCCGACCCAGCTGTGCGCGACGCACTGTTGCGCTCGATGCCGCGGCGCGCGGTGCAGGCCTTCGAGGAGATGTTGCGCCGGACGGAACCCGCAATCCCGGGCAAAGTCGAGTCGGCGCGCCGCGAAATCATGGACATCGTACGAAGACTTGCCGACGACGGCGACATCGAACTTCGGCTCGTGGCGGAGGAAGCACTTCGATGAGGACGTACCGACGCTATGCATTTCCCTCGCTGGCACGCATTCGCGCGGCAAGCGAGCAGCTTGGCGGATTCACGGCGCCCGACGAGGTGGATCTGCTCTCCGAGCAACTGCATGTACCACCGGCCGCGGAATTGCTTGAAGAAGCTCGGCAAGCGGGTTACGAGGAGGGCTTTGCCGCCGGCGAACGAGTCGGCGCCGAAGGCGCACGCCGCGATGTGCGTTCTGGGTTCGATGCGCTGGTAGCACCGGTCGACGCGCTGGTTCGTGGCTTCCAGCGCGTGCAGGAAGCGTATCGAGCCAAGGTGCGCAGCGAAGTGGCCGAGCTCGTTGGCGACGTTGCCCGGCAGGTTGCGCGTGCGGAGCTTGAAACTCGTCCCGAGCGGATCCTCGCGTTTGTGGATGAAGCCGTCGGCACGCTGACGAAACCGCCCGAATCTGTCAGCGTGCGACTGAACCCGGCCGATTACGCGCGCTTAGCTGAAGCGGCACCCGACCGAGCGCAGGGCTGGCAACTGGTGCCGGACGACCGGCTCGAGCCCGGCGAATGCCGCGTGCGGGCCGATGACATCGAAATGGACGCGGGCTGTGGTCAGCGCCTTGTCGCCTGCATCGAGCGGATTACCTCGCAGCTTGCGCATGCCCATGCCGATGACTCGGACGGAGTGCCAGCATGAACGAATCCGTACTCGGCAAGCTTCACCTTGGCGATGTGCCCGTCGCAAGGCCGGTAGGGCGCTTGTCCGCCGTCTCGGGCCTCCTGCTTGAGGTGACCGGCTATGCATTCGAGACCGGTCAACTCGCACGGATCGAAACCGCATCGAATGACTGGCTCGACGCCCGCGTGGTCGGCTTTCGGGAAGGCGTGTCGTATTTGATGCCCTTCAGGCCCGCAGAGGGTTTGGCCGCGGGCGCGCGCGTGTTTGGCGATGAAGGTGCGCGCACACTGTCGATCGGCCCGGCATGGCGTGGCCGTATCGTCGATGGTCTCGGTGAACCGATCGACGGCCGTGGTCCGCTCGTCGGCGACGCCGTGCTCGATCTGGCTCCCCCGCGCGTGAACCCGCTGCGCAAGCAGCCGGTGGAGGGGGTGATGGACGTAGGCGTGCGCGCGATCGACGGCATGCTGACGTTGGGCCGCGGGCAGCGCGTTGGCCTTTTTGCTGGCAGTGGCGTTGGCAAGAGCGTGCTACTCGGCATGATCGCGCGCCAGGCCGCGGCCGATGTGGTGGTGGTTGGCATGATCGGCGAGCGAGGCCGCGAGGTGCGAGAGTTTATCGAGCACTCGCTTGGCCCCGAAGGCTTGTCCAAAGCCATCGTCGTGGTCGCACCGGCGGATGAATCCCCACTGATGCGTTTGATGGCGACCGAGCTGTGCCACGCCATTGCCACACACTTTCGCGATGTCGGCAACGATGTGCTGCTGATGATCGATTCCCTCACGCGTTACGCGATGGCGCAGCGGGAAATCGCGCTGGCGCTGGGCGAGCCGCCGGCCACGCGCGGTTATCCGCCCTCGGTGTTCGGCATGTTGCCACGTTTGGTGGAGCGCGCGGGCAACGGCGAAGGTGTTGGCAGCATGAGTGCCATCTACACCGTGTTGGCTGAAGGCGACGACGAACAGGACCCCGTGGTCGACACGGCGCGTGCGATTCTCGATGGTCACATCATGCTGTCGCGCGATCTCGCCTCCCAGGGGCATTACCCGGCGATCGACGTGCTGCGCTCGGTCAGCCGCTGCATGTCGCTCGTGGCGCCGCGCGAGCAGATCGACGCGGTACGCAAGGTCAAGCAAATGATGTCTCGCTACGTCAATGTTCGCGATCTGATCCCGCTGGGCGGCTACGTGGCCGGCGCGGATCTCGTTACCGATCACGCCGTGAAGATGCACGACCGGATCGAAGCCTTCCTGTGTCAGGCGCAGGACGAGGTCGCGCCGCGCCAGGCGACGCTGGATATTCTGGCGGAGATTGCCGCATGAACGCCCGACATGTCGTTGCCGGACTATCGCAACTCGTTGCGATGCGTGCGAAGGAAGTGGATCGGCTGGAAGTCGATGTCGCCGCGCGCGACGCGGAAGGCGCTCGCTATCGCCATCATATTTCGCAAATGACTTTGCTGATGCAAAGCGTCGACACCGGTACGCACGTACATCCCGAGCACGCAATGAACGGCGCGCGCTATCGCTCCGCGCTCGCCAATCTGATTCATCTGCACGAGCGTCAATTGGCAAAGCACGAGGCATTGGTCGCGGGCTTGCGCGCGGATTTGTGCCACGCACGCCTGCGTTACGAGCAGATCGATCGAGTTCGCAGCAAGAAGCTTGGCGCGCTCGAACTCGAGAAGCGCGCACGCGATCGCAAACTCGAAGACCAGCAGGCTTCCCAGGCGTGGCTGCGCAGGCGGCTGTCGCAGCAACGTTCGATATCCAACCCATTCTGATCAAGCGAGGACGCCATGTTCGGCAGTATTGGAGACCCAGTGGCAAGCGCGAAGGCGCTTACCGAAAAGTACATGCAGAATGCAGTTCAGCGCCTGAAAAGCCAGAAAGCGGGCAACGCGGTTGCCCAGGCCGGGCTTACCCGGTTACAAGGCGCGTTGAGTTCGTTTCAGACCGCGTTGAAGGCCTTATCCGGTGTTGGTGGCATCGTCAAACAAAAGGCTTCGCTGTCGAACCAGGCGCTAGGCGAAGCCACGGCGGCGGCCAGTGCGCAGCCCGGTCGTTACGCGTTCTTCGTCAAGCAGCTCGCGTCGGCGCATCAGGTGGCTTTCAAGGGCCTCTCGTCATACGGTGCCAAGGATGCGGGCACACTCGGAATCGCACTCGCGAACGGCGAATCGTTCAAGGTGGACCTATCGGCGGCCAACGCGGACGCGAGCGGAAACGTGTCGCCGGCCGAACTGGCTCGTGCGATCAATCAGGCCGCCGGCAACAAGGGCAAGGTATCTGCGTCGATCATCACGATCGAAGGTGAGCAGCGTCTCGTGTTGACCTCAGGCGGGACCGGCGAGGCCGGTGCGATTTCGCTCGACACCGGCGGCATCCGCGATGCAGCGCTATCTGCGGTTCTGTCGGGTACGCCAGACGAACTGTCGATGGCACGAGACGCCATATTCAAACTTGGCGGGGAGAGCGGTGTCGACATCAAGCAGTCCAGCAACACTTTCACCGGCATTCAGGGCGTGTCCGTCACGTTCAAGCAGTCGATGGTCCAAGATGACGCACCATTGTTGCTCGATATCAAGCTCGACCAAGGCGGCACGGCCGACGCCGTGCAGGCGTTTGTCGATGCATATAACAAAGTAATGGGCGTCCTGTCCGAGTTGACGAAGGTCAACCCTGACGATCCGTCCAGCGCAGGGCCGTTCGTCGGCGATGCCGGTGTGCGCAACCTCCAACTGCGGATGAACGCGCTGTTGCGCGCCACAGTGGGCGAGAAACGGATGTTGGACTACGGCATCTCGGCGGATCGTACCGGCAAACTGTCGCTCGATACGGGCAAGCTGAACGCCGGGCTGACCAAGAACCCGAACGGCCTCGACGCTCTGTTTGCCGATCCTCAGAAGGGCATCGTCGCGCGCATGGACGCCTACCTGAAGACATGGACCTCGTCCGTCGACGGTCAGGTCAAGCGTCGTCAGGAGTCCGTTGAGCTTGTTGAGCAATCGTTAAAGAAAAAGGAGCGCTCGCTCGAAGTGCAATACCGTCAGGTCTATGACCGATATCTGACCCAGTTCACGCGTGTGGCGGAGCTGCAGAAGCGGATGGAATACACGAAGCAGTTGCTCGACGACCTCCTTGGCGGACACAAGAAATGACGACCCGACATGGTTATGGCAGTTACCAGACGACGAACCTGGCGAGTCAGGCGGCAAGCGCGTCGCCGGTGCGGTTGGTGATTGTGCTGATGGATGGCCTGCTCGACGAGATGGCGCGCGCGCGCGCCCATATCGAAGCTGGACGCTACGAAGAGAAGGGCAACAGCCTGAATAAGTGCATCGGCATGCTGCATGGTCTGACCAGTGCACTCGATTTCGACGTCGGCAACGAGGTCGTCGTCAACCTTGCCCGGCTGTACGAGTACTGCACGGTACGCCTGAATGAAGCCGGACTCACTCTGGATCCGCTCCTTATCGATGAAGTCTCGATGCTGATTCGCACGCTGCGCGCGGCGTGGGAAGGCGTCGATCAACGATTCGGATGATAGACCATGGACCAGAGCGACTATGTGCTACGACTTGCAATGCGCGTACGACAAGCGATTGCGAAGTGCGATTTCGACGCGCTGGTGTGCTTGAGCGTCGAAGTACACGATATCGTGAGCAACATGGCAACCGGAACGGCGTTGACCGCTGCCGAGCTGGAAGCACTGAGACTTCTGACGATCGCGCACCGCGTCGCTATTTCGTTATTGGAAATTGAAGCCGAACGGCTGATCGAGGCGATGAACGATCTCAATGATCGCCGCGAAGTCTGGCAGGCCTATGCAGTTCAAGGGAGCCAGCAATGATGAGCGGTCTTTCGGCAATGGCCGACCTTGCGCCGGCAACGGCAGCCGACGGTAGCGCCGTGCTGGCTGCAGTGCTCAGCGTGCAGCCATCCGTGTTAACCGATGATTTCGAGTCCTTGCTGGTGGAAGGCTCCGGACTGGACGACGGCACGGACGCTACGGCGGATCCGGTGTCGGTGCTGGATCCGTGGTTGGCACTGGCGCGAGCGCCTGAAACCGAACCGCCGGCTAGCGACATGCCGTCGTTGCAGGACGGCGCGGTGGCCGCACCGGGCCTTATGCAGGCACTTGAAGCACGTGCAGTCGACACTGTCGCACCGGACCGGACGACAAGCGACACACCGGTCGATACCGTAGCAATGCAACGCCTTTCCACCATCGTTTCGTTGCCGGCACACACGCATGGGACAGCGCACCCAGTGGACTTGTACCGGCGCGGCGCGATCGAGCAAGCGGTTTTGCCGCAAGTTGATGCGAAGGAACCGGTCGCGCCCATGCTGGCCGCGCGCCTGTTCGACCATCGATCGAGTGCGGTGCCTGGGGCGCTATTGAACCAAAGCATGAATCTCGCGACGACGCACGTGTCGCAGATCTTCGGCCCGCTCGCGTTCGGTGACGCAATCGCTCCGACAGGGCCATCTGCGGTCACGCCCGACTGCGAGGTAGGCACCCGCGCAACACAAGCCGAACTGTTGACGGAAGCGGCAAGGGTACCGGACGCGGCAAGGGTACCGGAAGCGGCAAAGGTACCGGAAGCGGCAAAGGTGCCGGAAGCTGCAACGGTACCGGCAACGTCAACGAGTGCGCCGACCGCGCGTCAGCAGGAGCTGATCGACGCGTTGGGAGAGCGCCTGAGCGTGCAGATGGCTCAGGGCATGCGTCAAGCCGTGATCCGACTCGAACCGGGTTCGAACGGATCGATACGCATCGACCTACGCCAGAACGTCAACGGCATGGCAGTTCACTTGTCGGCCACTCATCCCGAGGTCGTTCTCCAGTTGCAGGCGATCGGAGAAAGCTTGCGCCAGGATCTCGGCGCGCGACATGGTGGCGACGTGACCGTGCAGGTCTCGGCAGGTCGGCAAAGCCATGGCGAGGCGGGCGGCTCGGGCGGCCGCGAGCACCATCCACGCGATGAGCCACCCACGCGAGGGCCTGGTGGCGGATTGGCCTCCGCAGGCGGCGATTCGATATTCGAATTGCCGCCTCGCGAATTAGCGTACGTGAAGAGGATGACGACATGAATCGGAACGCACGGCAACAAGGGCAACACGCGGCCGTGCAATCTGATGCCGGATCTGCTGCTTTCGAGCAACGAAGCGAGTTGCGCGAACGGCTGACGGCGCTGTGCGAGATGGTCCGAGGCGTACCGGCCGCGCGCACGCTGGTCGATGTGCAGTGCATGGAATAGCTCGAATCAGCAGCATTGCTCAATTTGGAATACGAACATTGTGCTGCGGCACCAATCGCACGCTCTCGTAACGTGACGGTAACGAAGGCCATGATGGACCGAATACGATGACTGCAACGATCTACACGGAATACCAAAGTGTACAGCGCGAGAACCAGACGTTGTCCCCTGCTGATGAGGCACGCTGGATGACGCAGTATGCGCCGCTGGTGAAGCGCATCGTGCGCAAGCTCGCGTCGCAGGCGGGCGGAGCGATGGAGGCCTGCGACCTCGAGCAACTCGGACTGATGGGCCTGCTCGAAGCGCTGCGTCGCTACGGCGAGCCCGATGACGAATTCGAGCATTTTGCTCTATTTCGCGTGCGGGGCGCGATTCTGGACGAACTGCGCCGCCAGGACTGGCGTCCGCGCTCGGCACGACAAGGTGCTCACCGTCTGCGCAGCACTGAGCGGGCATTGCGCCGGGAACTGCGCCGCGATCCTACGAAAGAAGAAGTGTGCAACGTGCTGAAAATCGGAGACGACGAATACGAGCAGTTGCAACTGGACGACTGCGCACAAGAGTTCGTCAGCTTTGACGCCTTGCTGGAAGAGGACGCGGAACGGTACGAGTGCGGCGGCAGCGATGGCATTGAACACCGGGCGATGCTGCGCCACTCGCTTGAACAGGCGCTGGGCGTGCTCGATGCGCGCGAGCAGCAGATCATCCAGCTCTATTACGAATTCGATCTGAGTCAAGCGGAGATCGGGGCGGTGCTGGGCCTGACGCGGGCTCGAGTCTGTCAGATCAACAAGAGTGCTCTGGTCAAGATGCGCAAGCGCCTCAGTCAGCATTGACATTGAAGAACATTGCGCCGCTCGCACAGGACGGCGCCCAGGTCGGGAAGAAATCATGCAACAGATATTTGGAATTTTGATCGTGCTTGGCTGTGTATTCGGCGGCTTCGTATTCATGGGGGGCGATTTCCGCAAGCTCTGGCAGCCTGTCGAATTGTTGATCGTCGTCGGCTCGGCCGTTGGTGCGCTGGTGCTCGGCAATTCGCGCCACGTGCTCGTCGACATGGGCAAGCAATTGCGTAAGGTGATGGGCAGGCGCAAGCGCATGGCCAACAAGGAACTCCAGCGCCAGCAACTGCTGGTGATGTATGAGCTATTGAACATTGGCAGAGACCTCAAGGCGCTCGACAACCACGTCGAGAACCCGCACGAAAGCCGGCTGTTCCAGCGCTACCCGCTGGTGCTACAGGGCCCCGAGTTGCTTACCTTCATTGTCGACAACCTTCGCTTGATGGCGATGGGCAAGATCAGTTCACACGAGCTGGAAAGCGTGCTCGAGCAGGAGTTGGTTGCCATTCAAGAGAACATCGAGTTGCCGTCGCGCTCGATCAAGAAGATTTCGGAAGCCATGCCCGGCTTTGGCATTGTGGCTGCAGTATTGGGCGTGGTGATTGCCATGGGCAGACTTGGAGACGGCGCCAGCGCGGCCGAACTGGCCGAGAATGTCGCGGCCGCCATGATTGGCACGCTTATCGGCATTTTCTTCTGTTATGGCGTTTTGGATCCGGTGTCGAATCTGATCAAGCAGGCGATGAAGGCCGAGATGTCGGAAATGGAATGCATGAAGGTGATACTGGTGGCCTTTGCTGGCGGCAAGCCACCGCTGCTGGCGATCGATGCAGGCCGTCGCATGATGCAACCGGCCTGCAAGCCAAGCTTCGCGCAGCTCGAGGGCTGGATCGGGCAATTGGACGCGGGGCGTGAATGAGCTTGGATAGCACCCACGAAAGCGTCACAGCCGAAGATGCACCCGTCTCGCCCGCGACGGCTAATCCTGCCAAGCGAGTTGAACGCCGGGCGGCCCCAATCGACTTGATCGTCAAACGCTCGGTTCGGCGCGATTACGATGACGATCATGGCGGTGGCTGGAAAGTCGCGTTCGCCGATTTCTGCCTCGCACTGCTGTGTGTGTTCATGTTGTTGTGGGCACTTAGTGCGCGCGACGAAGAGACGCGCCGCAAAATGGACGCAATGGTCGACAGTGCACTGTACGACGACGACTGGGACATGCCGGCCAGTGCGCCGTTGGGGCCGAATACTCACGCGTTGCAGGACACGTCGGCGTCGCACGTGGCTGACGATGGGGCTGGCGACGTGAAGCGCAGCCAGCCGATGGCGGACAGCCGCGAGGCGATGGACGCGCTTGCCGAGCGTGTGCGCAAGCTCGGCAAGGACGCCGGGGTGCTCGACAACGTTCAAGCGATCGTCACGCCAATGGGCCTGCGGGTCATGCTGCACGATACCGAAGAGCGCGGCGTGTTCGTCAGTGGTGGTGCGGTACCTTCCGAGCCGTTTCGGCCGATGCTGATCAAGCTGGGCGCGCTCATGGGCTCGATCGGCAATCCACTGTTCGTACTGGGGCACACTGATTCGGTGCCGTATCGCAACTCGGGCGCCGGCTCGCGTTCGAACTGGGATCTGTCGGTGGATCGCGCGATGTCCGCCCGGTCGTGGCTGTTGCAAGGCGGCGTGAACGCCGAGCAAGTGATGCAAGTGATCGGCATGGCCGACCGGGCGCCGCTGGTGAACAATCCTCGCGCCGCAATCAATCGACGCATTGAATTTCTGGTGCTGACGCCGGAACGCGCCCGCGCTATCTGCTCCATGTTCGGCCCAGTCGACCAAGTCGTGCCGCTGACGCCGGGAATTAACGCCACGTCGGCCGGCGATCCTGACGCGGGCCGAGTCGGTGCGGAGGTCGGTGTCAAGCTCGACAAAAAAAGGACTTAACAGATCGATCCGCTTGCTCGTTCTGAAGGAGTGTGAACGGGTAACAATTTTGAGGGCCGCGGGGCCTTAGGGTGACATCATGCGAATTGCTAATCTGGCGGCACACGCCGCAGTCAATGGGACGGAAAGCGTACAGCGTTCCGAGGGCGTGCGTCACAAGCGTACTGTGGCGTCAACTGAGGTGGTGCACGAAAAGACCCGTGATCGCCTCGTGCTGGATGCAGCACGCGCCGTGCTGGACGAGACGCCGGAAATCGACTTGGTTCGGGTGGCTCGCGTTCAGGCCGCGCTGGCCGCCGGCAAAATCCGGTTCGATGCCTGCAAGCTTGCGGGCACGATTCAACGTTATCACGGAGGTAGCGAATGACGGGCACGGGTTCCCCGCACCAACTGCTCGTGGATGTTATCGCCGACTGCGTCGGCTACCGCAAGCTTGTGCAATTGCTGGAAGATCAGTTTGCTGCGGCGCGGCAACTCGATACCGTGAGGCTTGGCGTGCTCGCTGGCGTGATCGCAGCTGAGGCCGATGCGATTGACATGCGGCGCCGCTACCGCATTGAGCGGCTCGGTCAGGTGCCGGGTGCGGTGCTGGAACTTGGTCGGCGTCTGCTGGCCGACGACAGGCACGCAATGCAACGCGCATCGTTCATCGAGCGGTGTGAGGAAGTGAAGCTGCTTGCGGCGCGATGCCACGCCCTCACTCGGCGCAACAGCGGCCTCTTGGTCGCGCAGTACGAGGTGATGCAGCGCCTGGTGTACGGGGAAAGCCACACCTATGTTCCGGCCTGACGTTGCATTCGTGCCCGCCGCGCCGGGTCCGTCTGCCCGCACTCCCTCTCCCGTTGCGTCCGCAAGCGAGTCGGCGATGGGCTTTGGTTCGTTGTACGCATCGCTGAATCGCGATATCCGCGGCACGATCCGTAACGGGTTCGGCCGCTCGAACGAGCCGCAGCTTTCGTCGCAGGCGGCAGCGTGGACCAATATGATGCGAGCCCGCGCGGAAGCGCTCGCGAAGCCGCAGCGGGGTGTCTTGGGAAGCGGCGCGCCTGCGACGGGGCCGAACTTCGCCGATTCGGATCAGCAGGCCTTTCTGGCCGAGATCATGCCGCACGCTCGTCGTGCGGGTGCGATGATTGGCGCGGCCCCGGAACTGATCGCCGCGCACGCGGCGCTTGAATCCGGCTGGGGGAGCAAACCGCTGAAGAACGTACGCGGCGAGACCACGCATAACCTGTTCGGTATCAAATCGACGGGCGGATGGGCGGGGGAGTCGGCTGCTGCCGTCACCACCGAGTATGTCAACGGTTCGGCCGTGAAGATGGTCGACCACTTCCGCGCGTACCGAAGCTATGGCGGCGCCTTTCATGATTACGCCAAGCTGCTGCGCGATTCGCCCCGCTATGCCGGCGTGCGCAACGTAGGCGACGACGCTAGCGCATTCGCCAGCGCGCTCAAGCATGGTGGTTACGCGACCGACCCTGCCTACGCGACCAAGCTTGTGGAAATGGTAGGGCTGGTCAAGCGGATGGTTCGCTGACGTTCGTTATGGCCGGGTGCCGACGGCCGTGTCACCTCTACTTCGTCACGCCGACCGGCTCGACGGTGTCGGCACTGATCACCCGCGCGAAGATTACTTTGCCGGTGCTCGCGTTTTTCACGCGGATAACCTCGTCGACCGCGCCATTCTGCATGGCGGTGCCCGGCACGGATACGCGTATCGGCCCGGAATTAGCCTCGATTTGGACCACCTGACCGCGGCGGATGGTTTCCGCGCCGTTGAGTAGCCGCGCCTGGATCACCTGGCCGGCTTTTACCGTGCGGCGCAGCGTGCGCCCAACAGCAAGGGTGGGATCGGTCAGCGCATCGGGGGTGAGCGCAAAGTCGCGGACATCCTGCTTGAAATCCGCTTCGTTGAGCGTGTGGCCGGAGCGCAACGCGGTTGCCGCTACCAGCACTGGCGTGTCGATATGAGCCTTCACCAGATAGGTCGTGGCGCGCGGGTCCCCCTTGCAGCGCACTGAAAAACGCATGCGGGTCAGCGTCTTGGTGTCAGTCGCGGCGATTTCGTAGGGCTCGCTGCACGTCGGGGCGGGCCGACGTGGGGACGACACCGCGACTGAAGCATGGGGTTTGGTTAGCGCGCGATCGGCAACATAGCGCTCAAGCCACGTCAGAGCCGCCTTCTCGACCTGCGGAACGGCCGGATCGCCCGGATGCGCCGCGGCGGGGGCGGGTGCCTGCGCAAAGGCTGCAAGCGGCATCGCCAACGCCGCGATGACTGCTGCCAGCACCACATGCTCGTGCGGTTGCTTGCGGGAGTGTGTCGGAGCCATCGCGTCCTTTTTCTTGAACTGAATGTCGCTCGATTATAGGGCGCCGCGCGGCTGTAGCGAACGCTCGAGCGCCGTGTTCAAGTTCTGTAAAACCTCTTCGCGGCCACGTTCGCTCGCCCGTAACCTCCAGCCGGTCTATGACTCAACCGCTGCCGGTAACAACCGCGTGGCACTTTCCGGAGGCAAGCCGCCACTATGGGATTGAATCTCGAACAAGCACTTGGCGTACATGCGGCCGCACTCAAAGTGCGTGCCGAACGCACCAAGCTCCTTGCATCGAACTTGGCCAACGAATCGACGCCGGGCTACCAGGCGCGCGATCTGGACTTCCGTGCGAGCCTCGGCTATGTGCTCGCCAACGATGCCTTCGATGCCGCGCTGCGATTCGGTGGCGATGAACCGATGTACCGCGTGCCCAGCAGTCCTTCGCAAGATGGCAACACCGTCGAACTGGGTGTCGAGCAGGCGGCGTTCTCGCAAAACGCGGCGGATTTCCAGACCAGCCTGACATTCGTCAACATGAAAATCAAGGGTCTGAAATCCGCCATCACGGGGAACATCTGATGAGCTTCAAGGACATTTCGCAGATCGCGGGTTCGGCGTTGTCCGCACAAGCCGTGCGACTCAACACCATCGCCAGCAACCTCGCCAATGCAGGTACGTCCGGCACCGAGGAAACCGCGTACCGCGCGCGCAAACCGGTATTCGCATCGGTGTTCCAGAACGGCGGTGCGCGCGTGCAGGTGCTGGACGTGATTGCCACCGACGATGCGCTCGCTGCTCGACATGAGCCGGGCCATCCGCTGGCAGATGAAAACGGCATGGTGTTTTACTCGAACGTCAGCGCCGTCGAGGAAATGGCCGACATGATGGCCGCTTCGCGCGCTTTTTCCACCAACGTCGAGGTGCTTACGCGCATCAAGGGTATGCAGCAGGACCTGCTGCGCATGGGTGAGGGCTGAACACGGTGGATATCCAGAACAATGTCAATAACGTCACTGGCATAGGCGGTTCGACCGCCACGCCAACAGCAGGCAATGGCGAAGGCGATGTGTCTGCCATGTTCACCCGGCTGTTGGTCGCGCAGGTCAAGAATCAAGATCCGCTGGCGCCGATGGAAGCCAACCAGTTCGTGACGCAGTTCGCGCAGATGAGCCAGGTGGAAGCCATGCAAGCGCTTGCCAACCTTAGCGCCGCCAACGCCAGGACGCAGGAAAGCATGCTCGTCGTGACGCTCGGGTCTCAAGTCGGATCACAAGTGCGCGTGCGATCGGAAAAGGTCGAGTTGGGCGATGCGGGGGTCAAAGGGGGCTTCAAGCTCGAATCGTCGGCGTCGGAGGTCGGCGTGATCCTGACCGATGGGGGCGGCACCGAGTACAAGGTCTCGCTTGGCGCAAAACAGGCGGGCGACGTCGACTTCAACGTCGACCCCGCAGAGCACGGCCTGCCGCCGGGCAATTACACGCTCCGTGTGGTTGCCGACTCCGGCGAGAAGCCCCCCGTCGAACTCGATGGCAATCTGCAAAGCGTGCGTCTCGGAACGGACGGTCGCGTGATCTTGACGATCGCGGGCATTGGTGATGCGGCGGCCACCGACATCACTCGCTTTCTCGGCCGTTCAAATCAGCAACGTATGTCTTCGGAAACCGCGTCTCTCCAGAGTCTCCCCATTTCAAAGAGGTTCCAGTCATGAGTTTCAACATCGCGCTCGCCGGCATCAACGCCATCAACGGGCAGCTCAACCAGATCAGCAACAACATCGCAAACAGTGGCACGCTGGGCTTTAAATCGGGCCGCGCCAACTTCGCGTCGAGTTACATCAATGCGATGCCGTCGGGCGTATCGATCGGTTCGACCTCGCAGTCGATGGACGTCACCGGGAATTTTTCCGCGACGGGTCGCAGCATGGACGCCGCGATCGCAGGCAAGGGGTTCTTCATCTCGCGCGACACCGACGGCTCGATGGTGTATTCGCGCGCCGGTGTGTTCAACATCGACAAGAACGGCAACGTGACCGATTTCATGAACCGCGTCGTGCAGGGGTATGGCGCGGACGGGGCGCTGGGCAGCCTGACGATTCCCCAGGGCTCGATTCCCGCACAGGCGAGCAGTTCGCTGGAATACGTCGGCAATATGTCTGCCGACTGGACCAAGCCGACGGTCTCGCCATTCAACAAGGACGATCCGAAGTCGTACAACGGCATCTCGGCCGCCACCGTGACGGATTCTCTCGGTCGCGAGCACACCGTCACCCAGTATTTCGTGAAGGATGCGGGCAACAAGATGCAGATCTATTACGCGATGGACGGTCAGGATGTCGGCAACCCCGTGGAGCTGAGCTTCGATAACGCCGGCAAACTGGTAACGCCGACCGCTACCGTAGAACTTGATCTCGGCACGCCAACCGACGCCGCACCGATGTCGATTGCCATCAGCTACGCCGGCACGACGATGTTTGGCGGCAAACAGACGACCGACAAGAATCGTGCGGACGGCTACAAGGCCGGCACCGCGACCGGTGTGTCGCTGGCCGAGGACGGCTCGATCGAGGTGCAGTACAGCAACGGCAAGAAGCTGTCGGCCGGCCAATTGGCCATCGCGACGTTCCAGAACGAAAACGGCCTGGTGCCGGTGGAGGGTTCCGCCTGGCAGGCCAGTTCCGCTACCGGTGAACCGCTGGTCGGCAAGCCGGGCACCGGCATGGCCGGCAAGCTCGCCGTGCGCGCGGTCGAGCAGTCGAACGTGGACATGACCGCGGAGCTCGTGAGCCTGATGGGCGCGCAGCAGAACTACCAGGCCAACTCGAAGGTGCTGTCGACCGAAAACGAAATGATGCGCGCGTTGATGCAGGCGCTGTAACGCGATGGACAACCTCCTCTACACCGCGATGACAGGCGCCGAGCATTCGCTGTGCGCGCTCAACGTGCGAGCCAACAACCTCGCCAATGCACAGACCAGCGGCTTTCGCGCCGATCTGGCCAGCGTGACAAGCGAGGCAGCCAGGGGTTATGGCTACGACTCGCGTTACCACGCAACGCTCACGTCGACGCATATGAATCACGAGCCCGGCAAGATCAGCGAAACGGGTCGAACGCTGGATGTGGCTATCGACGGAGCCGGCTATCTGGCGGTGGAAACCGCTCAGGGCGTGGCGTACACGCGAGCTGGCGCGCTCACGCTCGATGGCGACGGCGCACTGACCCTGAACGGTAACGCCGTATTGGGGGAAGGCGGTCCGATCGTGCTGCCCGAGCACGACGCGTTGACGATCGGCGCGGACGGCACGATCTCCGTCGTGACGGCGGGCGAGAAGGATGTGCAGGACGCGGGTCGCCTGCTGCTGGTGAACCCGGAGCCGACCGACCTGGTGAAGAACGCGCAGGGCCTCATCGTTTCGCGCACGGGTACCGACTATCCGGCCGACGACAGCGTGACCGTCAAGGGGGGCCATTTGGAAGCCAGCAACGTGTCGGCCGTCGAGGAAATGATGCAAACGATGTCGCTGACGCGCTCATTCGAGATGCAGATGAAGCTATACAAGGTGGCCGATGAAATGGCCGATGCCGGCAACCGGCTCATCCGCGGGTAAGCGCTCGGGTGGACCGGCGCCAAACGAATCAACCAACACTGAAGGGCAACGATGAATCACGCAATGTGGATCAGCAAGACGGGCATCCAGGCCCAGGACGCGAAGCTGCAGGCGATTGCCAACAACCTTGCGAACGTCAACACGGTCGGCTTCAAACGCGATCGTGCCGTGTTCGAGGACATGTTCTACCGTGCCGAGCGCCAGCCCGGTGCGCAGGTATCGGACAACGCAACCGGGCCGGGTGTGCAACTCGGCAACGGCACGCGGATTGCCGGCACACAAAAGGTGTTCACCACGGGTGCGCTCCAGGAGACCGGCCAGCCGCTGGACGTGGCCATTGTCGGCAATGGCTTTTTGCAGGTGGAAATGCCGAACGGCGAAGTGGGCTACACGCGCGCCGGCCAGTTGCGCCTGAACGACCAGGGCCGCCTGATCAATGCACAGGGCCTGCCGCTCGTGCCGGGTATCGACATTCCGCCTGAGGCGGTGGGTATCACCATCAGCGAGAACGGGACGGTATCGGTTTCGATGGGCGCAGGCAAGACGCTGGCCGAAGTCGGCCAACTTCAGCTTGCCCAGTTCGTTAATCCGGCTGGCCTGCTCGCATTGGGCGGCAACCTGTATGCGGAAACCGTTGCCAGCGGCGCGCCCACCGAAAGCGAGCCCGGTCAGAATGGCACCGGAACGATCAAGCAAGGTGCGCTCGAGGGTTCCAACGTGTTGGCCGTGGAGGAAATGGTCGAGATGATCGCTGCCCAACGCACCTACGAGATGAACACCAAGGTGCTGTCGGCTGCCGACAACATGATGCAGTACCTGTCGCAGGCAGCGCGCTGATGACGGTCGTCCGCTTCGTTGCTATGGGCGGCATGCTGGCCTTGCTGGGCGGTTGTGCGACCGGGCCGTTCGATCGTTCGCTGCCGGACTTCGACGACGGCATGCCCGATACCGTTTTCGATGTCCGCCGAGGCACTGCGGGCGGCGTGCTGGTTCCCGATCAGGCTTGGTCGCTCACGTCGGACGTGCGCGCCTTCCGCGCCGGCGACGTGTTGACGGTGGATCTCGAAGAGTCGACCCAGGCGAGCAAGAAGAGCGGCACGCAGGTCGGCAAGGACAGCAGTCTCAGCGCCAAGAAGCCGTCGCTGTTCGGCAAGACGCTGCCGGTCGAGGCCGAACTCGGCACGAAGAGCGGGTTCAACGGCGCGGGTTCCAGCTCGCAACAAAACACGCTGCGCGGCTCGGTGACGGTGGTGGTGCTGCGCGTGATGCCCAACGGCCTGCTGCAAGTGCGGGGCGAGAAGCGCCTCGTGCTCAACCAGGGCGAAGAGAACGTGCGTCTGGCGGGTTACGTGCGTGCCGCCGACATCGACTCGAACAATCGTGTGTCATCTCAACGCGTGGCGAATGCGCGCATTACCTACGCGGGCCGTGGGTCGCTGGCGGACGCAAATCAGCCTGGCTTGTTGACCCGATTCTTCAACAGCCCGTGGATGCCGTTCTGAGTTGACGACGACGAACGGACTGAACCAGGTCGACGCCCAATCGACCACAGGATGAAACGATGAAACCAATCCGACTCACCACCCGTGCCGCCGCCCTGGCTATCGTAATCGGCATCGCGCTGAGCAACACAATTGAAGCGCGCGCGCAGACCGTCGGTAGCCTGGTCGACGTAGAGGGCGTGCGTGAGAATGCGCTTGTCGGCTACGGCATCGTGGTTGGCTTGGCCGGATCAGGTGACGGCACGCAAGCGAAGTACACCACCCAGTCGCTGACGAATATGCTCAAGCAATTTGGCACACGGCTGCCGGAAAATATCAACCTGCGTTCGCGCAACGCGGCCGCGGTGATAGTGAGCGCGACTTTCCCGCCGGGCTATCGGCGCGGCCAGAAAGTGGACGTGACCGTTTCATCGCTCGGCGATGCGAAGAGCCTGCGTGGCGGAACACTTCTGATGACCCCGTTGCGCGCGGCGGACGGCGACGTCTATGCGCTGGCGCAAGGCAACCTGGTGATTCCAGGTCTGAACGTGCAAGGGCGCAGCGGTACCAGCGTCACCATCAATACGCCCACCACGGGCCGGATTCCCAAGGGTGCGACGATCGAGCGGGAGATTGCCACCGATTTTGCCGATACGCCCACCGTACGCTTGAACCTGAAACGTCCGGATTTCCAGACCGCCTCCAGTATCGCCGACGTGATCAACAACGCGCTCGGCAGCGAAGTCGCCAGCACGGTGGACGCCACCTCGGTGGATGTGGTCGCCCCCCCGGTGGCGAGCCAGCGCGTGGCGTTCGTTGCGCGCCTGAACGCGTTGAAGGTGAGTAAAGGCGCAGAGGTGCCGCGCGTTGTCTTTAACTCGCGCACCGGTACGGTCGTTATCAGTCAGGGAGTGACGGTCAAACCGGCGGTCGTCTCGCACGGCTCGCTCAAGGTGACGATTGCCGAAGGCACGATGGTCAGCCAGCCGAACGCATTCGCCAACGGCAGCACCGTGACGGCGCCCGTGAGTGAGATCGGGGTGACGCAGGCGGGCGGCAATGCGTTTCAGTGGACATCGGGCGCTAGCTTGCAAGCGATCGTCGACACGATCACCCGCACCGGTGCCACGCCGGATGACCTGATGGCGATCCTGCAAGCCCTTGCCGAAGCTGGCGCGCTGACAGGGGATCTGGTGGTGATCTGATGAAGAATTCGATTATGACGTTTGAACCCGAATACCTGTCACACGCACGGTACGCTGCGATCGAGACGGCGGCCGTCAAGGTGTCGGATCCAGCTTACCGCGCACGCGTGGAAGATGCAGCCGTGAAATTCGAAGGCCTTTTCATCGCCCAGATGCTGAGCGAAATGAAGAAGGCGACCGACCAGCTCAAGGGGGACGATGGCTTTGCCGACCGTTCCAGCGAAGCAATGCTTGACTACGCGAACCGTGCGGTGGCCGATGCCATCGCGAAGCAACGTGGTTTTGGCATCGCAGACACGCTGGTCGCGCAGATGCTGCCACCTGATGCGACGCCGTCGAAAGCCTGATGCATTAACACATTCACCGCCACACTTTTTGTACTCGAACGTCACTATGAAGATTACCCAAATTGGTTTGTCAGGCGCGCTCGGGGCGCGAGCAGCAATGGACAGGTCGGCACGCAACACGGCAAACCAGCAGACCGTCGGTTACACGCGCCAGGGTGTGCTGCGAACCTCGCGCGTGAGTGGTGGTGTCGATGCGAGTTCGGTGATCCGTTTCGGCAATCACACCAACACGCAGCAGAAGTGGGCGTCGCACGGATCGGTCGGCGAGCACCGGGCGGCGGAATCGTATTTCCGTCAGCTCGAGGAGGTGATGGGGCTCAAGGACGGCAGCATCAAAGTCTCGATGGGAAAATTTTTCAGTGCGCTGGATGCGGCCAGCGCCGATGTGACTAACTCTGCACTGCGGCAGCAGGTGCTGCTGGCTGCCGGCGGCATGGCGAAGAGCTTCAATAGTGTGCAGCAGATGATGCGTGGCCAGCTCGATACGCTGCGCCAACAAAGCGCGGCCACCGTGGAGCAGATCAACGGCCTATCCCGAACTGCCGCCGAGTTGAACCGTCTCGTCGCGGAGGCGGAAGCCAACGGTGGCGCACCATCCGAGCTTATCGATCAGCGCGACCAGGCCATCGACCAGTTGGCGACGTTGGTCGATATTCGCACCGTTCGTCAGCCCGACGGCACCGTCGACGTGAGTCTTGCGGGCGGTACACCGCTGATTGCGGGCCGTCAGGTCGCAAAGATGAAGGTGGAAACGCTGTCCGGCGGCACGTTCGAACTCAAGCTGGAACTGGCCGGTACGCAGTATTCGGTGGACGGTGCCAAGGTTGGCGGTGAGCTGGGCGGCTTGTCGTCTTTTGCAAAGGACACGCTGCTGCCGCAGATGGAGGCAATCCGCTCGCTGGCGGCCGAACTTGCGGGCAGCTTCAACGAGCAAGTCACTGCTGGCTTCGGCATGGGAGGTTCGCCGGGCAAGGCGCTGTTCACGTTCAATCCGGTAACGGGCCAACTGACGGCCAACGAGATGAAGCCCGAGGAGCTCGGCTTTTCGGGCGATCCAAAGACCCCTGGCAACAGCGACAATCTTCTCAAGCTGATCGAACTGCGCTCCCGACGGATCGATTTGCCGGGCTTCGGCGAGTCCTCGTTGGGCGACGCGTACGTCCAACTCGTCGGGAAGCTCGGCGCGCAGAGTGAGCAGAACCAGTCGAGTTTGGCAATTGCCGTGAATGTTCGCCAGCAAGCGGAAGAAGCGTGGCAGTCGCTGTCCGGAGTCAGCATGGACGAGGAAGCCGTCAATCTTTCCGAGGCCCTTCAGATTTACTCGGCCAACATGAAAGTGATTTCCGTCGCAAAGGAATTGTTCGACGCGACGATGCGCGCTTTCTAAGCGGGATGGAATGGATGGCTCGCACCTGCGAGCGTTGTGAGCCAATGAAGAGACGCCGGCAAGCCGTTCTGTCAAAGGCGAGCGGCATCAAAGAGCCCCGTTCGGCAATCGCAATTGGTGATGCAGTGGGGAAATCCGGTGCGATCGGTATGACGGCGTGTGGTCGCCCATACCGGAAAGGCCGAGAGACCGCTACGGCGGCGTAAGCAGCGGCACGGGGCGTCGAAGACTAACTTTTAATTCGGTAAACAGCACATGCGTATCGCCAGTCAACACTTCGGCAACACCATGCTCGCGACGCTACGCGCGTCGAACAGCAAGGCCGCCGATCTCACGTCCAAGATATCCACGGGTCAGCGAGTGCAGCGCGCATCGGACGACCCGATTGCGGCCGCGCGGCTGCTGCTTATTGAGCGCGACACCTCGGTGCTGGAGCGTTATCAGAAGAACATCGACACGCTGTCGGTGCGCTTGCAAAAGAATGAAGCGCATCTTGACGGCATGCTTGGCACGGTGATGTCCGTGCACGATTCGTTGCTGTCTGCCGCCGACGGCAGTCGCAGCGCGGCCGATCTGAATGCGCTCGCCGCGCCACTGCGCATGCGGCTCGACAACTTGAAGCAAGCCGCCAATGCCAAGGATGGCGATGGCAACTTTCTTTTCTCCGGTTCGCAAACGAATACGGCGCCGGTCGCATATGACGCGACCGCGCCTGTCGGCAGCCGCTACTCGTACGCCGGCAACGGTGAACTGCAGCAAGTGGTGATCGGCCACGGCGTCACGCAGCACGCCAACGTCACGGTCGAGCCTCTGGCCGATGTGATGAACAAGCTCGAAGCGGCCATTGCGGCCATGGAGAATCCTGACGTCAATCCGAGCGCACCGGCGGTGCGACGCGTCTTGACGGCGGCGTTGGACTCGGTCAAGCGCAACGGCATCGATGCCTTGAGCGTGACGATTACGGATCTAGGCGGTGCGCAGAACACGCTGGATCTGATGAGCGAGAATCATTCGGCGCAGCTTGTCGCCAACGGGCAAGCCGTTAGTCTGGTAGGGGAACTGGACTTTGCCGAGGCGATCGACCAGTTAAACAACTACATCGCAGCCGTGAAAGGTTCGTACGCGATTTATACGCGCATGACGCAGTTGTCGTTGTTCGACGCAATCTGAGGCCGCGTTCATGAAGATGGGATCTACCACACCCGTTCGCGGTCAGCTGGTTTCCCGGCGTGACGATGCACATGTGGCCAGCCGCGCGCAGCGGGGTGCTCGTACGAAGCACGCCGCCGCACTCACCGCGACACCGATTGCCCACCTGCCGGCATCGGGAATTTCCGCGGCGGCGCCGCGCTTCCCGGAAGTGTCGGTCGCCTTTACCGCACGCCACGCACAACTGAACGCCGACGTGACTGTCGCGCAGCGTGCGCTCGCGTTTGTCGAGACGGCCGCTGGGCAGCTGCGCGGGTTGAAGAGGGCAATCGGCATGGTCTTGAGCGGCGCGGAACGCGGAGGCGATGGTGCTGCTGCACTTATCGAGAAATTCGGCGCATTCTGGCGCGACCGTGCGGTGCTGGCGGGCGGTGTGCTGGATGCGCAGTTGGCGGTGCATCCGGCCGCCGATGCAGTATGTACGTTCCGCATGCGCGCGCTCGATGTCGAGCAATGGCGAAGCGGCGGTGCGGAAACGCTCGTTTTCCACCCGGCCGGCTTGGGCAAGCAGCCGATAGCGGTCAGCTTTGGCGATGCGCCGCTCGACGCAGCCGCCTTTGCGCGTGAGCTGGACGGTGCACTGGCCTGCATGGGTGTTCGCGCGGCGCTGGCCGTGGACGGCCAGATTGATTTCACCGTGGCGGAATCGCGCTGGCCTACCGTGCGCGATCATCTTATGGTGCAGGGTGGGGGCAGGCGGTTCCCTGGAGGCCGCCCCAGCCGCGCGCAAGTCGACGCGATGCCGGAAGCCGTCGATCCCGCGCGCTGGCAAGTGACCGACCGCGTGTCGCAACGCGCGACATTGCGCGACGTGGTGCGCGCGCTCGACGGGCTGACGCAAGCGGACCGCACGCTGCGCGCCCACCTCGATACCAAGGGACAAGCGCTGCAAGGCGACAAGAACGGACCCGCAGTCGCACAGGCGGCGACCGACATTCAGTCGGTATCGGATGCGCTTGCCGAGTCGGCGGACTTCAAAGTGCTGTCCATCGTCACGTCGACGTTGTCTGGTCTAAGCCGCAGGAGAGTCGAAGCACTACTTGTGCATTGACGCTGTGGGGGCGAGAAAAAGCCGCACGGTCCCGATGTGGGCAGGCACGTACGTGCGTGAAGTATGCCCTCGGGATCGAAGTCGCTCAATGGCGCCGTGTCGATTAAACCACCCATCGCTGCCGCGTTCGACGCCCGGTTTGGAACTGACGAACAAGTTGTTGCGCCTCCCGATCGCGATACCACGCAGCGCTCGCTCGGCAATCCGGTTGCGGATCGCGGCCCCGCACGTCGCTGCGGCTTCCCGACACGATTGGAAGAGCGCGATGCCGATTTCGCACTGCTTTACCCGTATCAAGTCAACATCGGGGGCTGAATCTCAACGCGCCTCCCATACGGAAGTCCGGATGTCTCCGGCAGAAGTGGGAACCGAGCGGCGTGGCGCTGATTGAAGACGCACGCCGCGCTGCTCACGTCATCCCCGAATTTCTCTAACGCCGCCGGCTCGAAGCCTGTGCCGAGGCCAACCCGAAACTCATTTGAGACATTTCTGATCGATGTGGTTTGCCACTGTCGGTACCATTAATTTCATTGGACTCCGCCGACAGGGTTCAAAATCTTGGCCACTGGAAACGAAAGGAGAGGGCTTCGGTGAATCACAATCGATGCGAAAACAAGGTAGTCGTTCTGGAGGTCCATCCCGGTGACTATCATCATGTAGAGCGGGCCGCAGAGAGGTTGGGCTACGGAACCCCGGAGTTTGTGATGTTGAGTGCCTCGCTCGTCGCATCCGCCATCGCGAACGGCGACGATGCACTAAGAACACCAGCGGCATTGCGCGAGAGCACTGATCGTTGGTCTCGATGACGCAAGGCGTCGAGCTGTACTCCGGGCGGTAACCCTCGCTCGACACCCTGGTCATCAAGTGCAATGCGTAGCCGTTAGCCGTTGGTCACGGGGCTCGACCGGGGATGGCTTCGATGATTTCGATTAGCAATCCTACTGTGCAAACGGTGGGCACAAATAAGAGTTGTCTGATTGGGTCGGGCTGACCAGAGGCAGAAAATGTGATTGGCGTGCGCATCCTGTTGCGCTGCCCCTATTAATTATTCGTGGAGTATGTATGCATCAATCAATCATTCGTGCGTGTCTGCTGGGCGCGGTCGCAATTGCCGGTACCGCGCACGCAGAGGTCAAGGAGCAGTCCTTTGAGATCAAGCTGAGCGCCGAGGTGCCGGCAGTGGGCGGCTTCGAGGTCAAGGCGCAGGATTGGGATCCTACCGTGCCGCTGAAGCTCGATTGGAACGAGGCCGAAAAGAAGTTCGATACGCAGAAGAAGAGCGTGCTTGCGAAAAGCGGGGTAGGCAACGTGCAGGTCAAGTTCTCGACCTCCGATGAGCTGAAGCTCAGCCACCAAACGAAAGAGGACGCGTTCTTCAAGTTGGGTGTCAAGGTTGGCGGCAAGGATGTCGGCGTTGATCCCGTCGAGGTGGTGACGAAGGACGAAGCGAAGAACGGCAAGTCGATCGAAGTGGAGATCACGCCGGGGGAAGCGAGCGATGCGATGAAGGATAGCCTGGTGGCGGGTGACTATACGGGCACGGTGTCGCTGATGTTTGAGACCAAGGTCGACGGGTAAGGAGGAATGCGGTGAAAAAGCTGGTATTGGCAGTTGCAGCGAGTGCATGGGCTATGTCGGTGTATGCGGCAAATCCGGATCCGATCAATCTCAATGTTCAGATCAAGGGCGAGGTGCCCTCGCAGGATTTCTTTGATGTTACGGTGAACAGCGGAGATTTGGATAACGTTGTCTTTACGCATCCGGATGGGTGGACGAAGGGCGATTCGTCAAAGGTGACCCTGAGCTGGAAGGTGCGCAGCAGCTATGGTGGAGTCCGCATGCTGGCCGGCAACTTGAATGAGGAGGCATCTATTGAAAACGTTACTGGCGACGCCATGCCGATCCGCTGGAACGTCTCGACGCTCAACAATAGTAACGGCTTCGTAGGCCCCTATAAAGTGGGGACTTGGCGCGAGGTTGTTGATGCAGAGGTAGCGAGGACGGGCGGACTGGCCATGTTGGCACTGTGGGTAAAGCTTGATGGAGCGCCGCGGCCCGGAGAATACAGCGGAACGTTTCCAGTGGTCTTCGAGACCGGGTTTGAGGAGTGAGTTTGGCCTGTGCCTTGGCATGGGCTAGACTCGTATGCTTCGGCGTAAATTTTGTGGCGCAGAGGGATTTTCTCTGAAGCTCGCGACTCTCTGCGTCGCTCAATTGGGTTGGCGCATCTTCGAAAATGGGTCTTGTGGGCCCCGTCTCGCGATGGTTAGAGGTCACCATCGCAAGAATTAGAGATGGTCATGTTTCTTTCGTTTCTATCGTCACTGATGTCGATGCAAGACATGCAGGATGCCGTTCAATGCTGCGCCGTCATGCACTGTGCGTCGGCGACCACCTTTGGGTGAAGGCCTGAACACCGGAATCGGCGACTCTAGTGCCGCCCATAACTAGTTACTGATTTTGCGTCTGACCGTGCCGCAACAATATGGCGCTCAGGGTTTTGCGTCTCGGTTGTGTTAGCAGCTCTAAGCGACCCTATATTCATCGACAGCACACAAGATATGAGTTGTCTGATTGGGACGGGCTGACCAGAGGCAGAAAATGTGGTTGGCGTGCGCATCCTGTTGCGCTGCCCCTATTAATAATTTGTGGAGTATGTATGCATCAATCAATCGTTCGTGCGTGTCTGCTGGGCGCGGTCGCAATTGCCGGTACCGCGCACGCGGAGGTCAAGCAGCAGTCCTTTGAGATCAAGCTGAGCGCCGAGGTGCCGGCGGCGGGCGGCTTCGAGGTCAAGGCGCAGGATTGGGATCCTACCGTGCCGCTGAAGCTCGATTGGAACGAGGCCGAAAAGAAGTTCGATACGCAGAAGAAGAGCGTGCTTGCGAAAAGCGGGGTAGGCAACGTGCAGGTCAAGTTCTCGACCTCCGATGAGCTGAAGCTCAGCCACCAAACGAAAGAGGACGCGTTCTTCAAGTTGGGTGTCAAGGTCGGCGGCAAGGACGTCGGCGTTGATCCCGTCGAGGTTGTGACGAAGGACGAAGCGAAGAACGGCAAGTCGATCGAAGTGGAGATCACGCCGGGGGAAGCGAGCGATGCGATGAAGGATAGCCTGGTGGCGGGTGACTATACGGGCACGGTGTCGCTGATGTTTGAGACTAAGGTCGACGGGTAAGGAGGAATGCGGTGAAAAAGCTGGTATTGGCAGTTGCAGCGAGTGCATGGGCTATGTCTGTGTACGCGGCAAATCCGGATCCGATCAATCTCAATGTTCAGATCAAGGGCGAGGTACCCTCGCAGGATTTCTTTGATGTTACGGTGAACAGGGGAGATTTGGATAACGTTGTCTTTACGCATCCGGATGGGTGGACGAAGGGCAACTCGTCAAAAGTGGATCTGATCTGGAAGGTGCGCAGCAGCTATGGTCTAGTCCGCATGCGGGTCGGTAATATGGGTGAGAACGTCTATATTAAAAACGCTAGTGGCGACGCTATGCAGGTCGGCTGGAACGCCTCGACGCTCGACAACAGGGACTGGATAGGGACCTGGATAGGCCCCTATTGGGTGGGGACTCGGCACGACGTTGTTGGTGCAGAGCTAGCCAAGACGGGGGGGCTGGCCGGGTTGGCACTGTGGGTAAAGCTTGATGGAGCGCCGCGGCCCGGAGAATACAGTGGAACGCTTCCAGTGGTCTTCGAGACCGGCATCGAGGATTGAGGTTGTGCTTTCGCTCGTGCATGTGCGGTGCTCCCCGCCAGCGCACGACGACGGATTCGTCCCTATAAGTCGGGGCGAACCCGTCTTTCCACAGGCGCCGATCAAATGGCCATTGCGTGCCGCTATCGCATTAACTTGAATGGTCCAAAGAACTTACTGCAAGGGTCAATTGTTCAGCATGATGAAAAGGCTCGTTGTGGCAATTGTTGCCAGTGCATGTGTAACGTCGGCGTATGCCGCAGATCCGAACCCGATCGATTTCAACGTTCAACTCGCCGGTAAAGTTCCGCTGCCGAATGTCTTTGAAGTAAAGTCAGTCGGTTGGGAAAATGGTGGGGAGGCCAGGTTCGACATTCCGGAGGAGTGGGACGATCAGATGCAAGTTAAAAAAGAACTCCCATTCCTGGTAAAAAGTAGCTATGGCGCTATTCATATGAAGGCGTGGTTGCTTTCGGGGGAGCAAAAGGCGAATGCTAAAGACGACTGGTATCTCCAGAGCAACGATGGAAAATCGAGGGTCGGTTTGTTGCGGCAGGTGTCCATTCCCGGCAAGCAGGAGTTAATATGGGCCGATAGGGATAAATTGGAGATCGCAAGTAAAGACCATGCTGCAAAAGGTGCTCAAATAAAATTGGTTCTGACTGCCTTGCTTGGAGATAGCGCGAAAATAAAAAGAGGCGTTCCGCATACCGGGACTGTGTTTGCGGTCTTTGAGACGGATCTCGAAGGCTAAGAGAGTTGTGTGTGCGATAGGCCATGATGTTTAGTGTATATGGCTTGTTCGTCGGTGAGGCCGCTCTTTGACGTCTTCGCAGTTCACGCGGGCGCACGGCGCGAAGCAGTAACCTTTAGACTCGGAATCCAACCTCCGCTCGGGCTAAAACCGGGCGGCAGATCATCAATCCATGTGTGTAGCCATTAGGTGATGACCATCGCGAAATCCCCGAGGAGCGGTGGCGATGGCATCGTTAGCGATCCTGTCTTCATCGGAAGTGCACAAATAAGAGTTGTCTGATTGGGTCGGGCTGACCAGAGGCAGAAAATGTGATTGGCGTGCGCATCCTATTGCGCTGCCCCTATTAATCATTCGTGGAGTATGTATGCATCAATCAATCGTTCGTGCGTGTCTGCTGGGCGCGGTCGCAGTTGCCGGTACCGCGCACGCGGAGGTCAAGCAGCAGTCCTTTGAGATCAAGCTGAGCGCCGAGGTGCCGGTGGCGGGCGGCTTCGAGGTCAAGGCGCAGGATTGGGATCCTACCGTGCCGCTGAAGCTCGATTGGAACGAGGCCGAAAAGAAGTTCGATACGCAGAAGAAGAGCGTGCTTGCGAAAAGTGGGGTAGGCAACGTGCAGGTCAAGTTCTCGACCTCCGATGACCTGAAGCTCAGCCACCAAACGAAAGAGGACGCGTTCTTCAAGTTGGGTGTCAAGGTCGGCGGCAAGGACGTCGGCGTTGATCCCGTCGAGGTTGTGACGAAGGACGAAGCGAAGAACGGCAAGTCGATCGAAGTGGAGATCACGCCGGGGGAAGCGAGCGATGCGATGAAGGATAGCCTGGTGGCGGGTGACTATTCGGGCACGGTGTCGCTGATGTTTGAGACTAAGGTCGACGGGTAAGGAGGAATGCGGTGAAAAAGCTGGTATTGGCAGTTGCAGCGAGTGCATGGATGCGGCAAATCCGGATCCGATCGATTTCAAGGTCCAACTCGCCGGTAAAGTCCCGTCGCCTAGCGTCTTTGATGTTACTCACGACGCTGCGGTATGGGATGGCTCGAACATAGCGTTGACCGCGCCAGTTGACTGGAAAGGCGGTGAGACGGATACGCTAAGGGAAGTCAAATGGAGTGTGAAGAGCACCTATGGCCCCGTCCGTATTAAACTTCGTTCCCCCCTGCAGGGCAAAGACGTGTCGAAAGAAAACCGTGGAGTGCTCGTACACGACAGCGGCGAGTCTATCGAGCTTATCGCGGCCGTATTTCAGTCGAACGGTTGGTGGGGGGAGTGGAATGCAGTGAATCGTGAAGACGGATTCGAGGTCTTGACGGCTGAATCTGCTGCAAGCGGCGGCAAGGTCCGTCTCCGTTTGCGTCTTGGCGCTCCTGGCGGCACTCCACGTAGCGGTACATACACTGGCTCGATGACCGCGACCTTCGAGACCGGCATCGAGGATTAAGATTGTGCTTTCGCTCGTGCATGTGTGGTGCTGCTCCGCGCCAGCGCACGACGACGGATTCGTCCCTATAACCCGGGGCGAGTCCGTCTTATCGCAGGCGCGGGTTCAATGGCCATTGCGTGCCGGCATGACGCCGGCCCGTCCAAACAAACCGGCGCCGCTTTTCATTATTTAATAATCTCCAGATTTAACAAGCCGCTTCAGCCGTGTCCTGGCCTCCCAAATCAGATTTCTCTGATTCGTTTCGGACATTCAATTTCCCATAATTGCCTCAGTCGACACAGACCGCATCCCGTCGGCGTTGCGCTTTCCGGCCGTCCACACCGATAAATTGCCGCGCGTCCGCTGCGGTGGTTTTGCTCGCGTGGCTCTGGAGCGAGTTTCGCCCATAAGGCGCGTCCGGTTCCGATTTTCCCGCGCATCTACCGGGTTATCCATTTAACCGAATTTAAAGAATGTTGGAGCAGCTATGCCAAAAATGAGCAAGATCAGCGTCGCTATTTTTCTTGCCATTGGCGCGCTGTGCCAACAGGCTGCGTTCGCGCGTGCGGAGGTGGCCGGCTCGGGGGCGGACCTGTTCGAGCAGGCGGAGCAGCTTCCGGCGGATTTTCTCGAGCAACTGTTCGATTCGCCGCTGATTGTGCGCATCGATTTTGACGGTCATTCGGCAGGCGAGGGCACGATCACGTTGAGTCGGGATGGAAAGGTTCTGTTGGTGGCGCTATCGGATGAGCAGCACGGCGGCATCGACCAGGGCGATCGCGCGCTGATCGAAAAATTTCTCCGTGAGCCGCGTGCGCTTGGCGCCTGCGAGACCAACTGCGACGGTGTGCTCGCGCTTCACTACAACCTCCAGGACTCCGTTTTATCGATCGTGACGCGCCGCGCGGAACAGGATGGTGAGCAGAAGAAATATCACCCGCTGCCGGCCAGTGGCAGCACCGGCCTGATTACATACAACTACCTGAATCTGACGGGTGGCCAGGGCCGTGAAATCGGCGGACGGTATGCGTTCGACGCCATCGGCAGCGTGGGAAACTGGTCGATCACGAGCGGATTGCAGGCGACGCAGAACCGCGGCATGCGGCGAGCCAGCGAGATTGAATACTCGGTGCCCCGGCTGTACGCGCAGCGCGAGTTCGAGGGCAAATTTGCGCGCGCGGGCTTCTTTACGCCGGACCTGGCAACGGGTATTCGGCCTCCGCGCATGCCAGGCGGAGGCGCGGCGACGACGCTTGGGGTGATGTTTGGCACGTCCGAAGCACGCGAGGTTGAAGGCGCGCGCCCGAGCCTCTATCCCGTTTATGTGACCGCGAATCGCCAGGGCATGGTCGAAATCTACCGCAATGGTGCATTGATCCACAGCCAATCGGTGCAACCGGGGCTGCAGGTGGTCGATACGCGCCCGCTGCCCAGCGGCATTTATGAAGTGGAGATCCGGCTTGTCGAGGATGGTCAGGTTGCGTCCACGCAGAACGAGCTTATCTACAAACCCGCGGCATGGAGCGATCCTACACAACGGTGGAAGTACGCATTCTTTGCTGGACAGGAACGCAACCTGATCGGCGAGGATCGCTCGCACGCGTTCACCGCGGGTGGCGCGATCAACTACCTCGCCCATCCGCGGGTCGTGCTCGGTGCGTCGGCGCAGCATGTGGCCGACGCCAACGTATTCGGCGCATCGCTTGACTGGCAGTTTACCGACCGTGCGCGAACCTACTGGAATGTGTACCACTCGTCGAAGCACGGAGTGGGCGGCGATGTGCAGATCCTGATGCCGTACCGGGACGGGAGCGTATCGCTGAGCCACGGCCAGCGCTGGCAACGCAACGACCGGCGCCAGCGGAATGCGCGCGCGAGCGTGCGCAGCGGCAAGGTGCATGACTCGGCGATCACGTGGAGCCATCGCTTCACGCCGCAAACGAGCATCATGTCGCGCGCTTCATACGCTAGCGGCGCGACGAGCGGCCTCGGTGTCGACCTGTCGGTTTCGCATCGACATAGCTTGTTCGGCAACGATCTTACTTGGCGTTTGTCCGGCTTCGATCGTCCCACCGGGACGTTGGCGAGAACCCGCAACCGAGGCGTCGATCTTGGCTTGAGTATTGCGCTGGGCAAGCAGAAGCGCAGTTACAACGTGAACCTCGGAACGCGAAGCGGCTCGGATGGCCAGCGTGATCAGTATGCGTCGCTGGGCGTACGGCAGGAGCTGGACACTGGCTTCTTCAAGTCGGTTGGAGCAAACGGAACCGTCGACCGGTACGGCTTGAGCATGGGTGCCACCACGCAGTTCGAACATTCGGTGGCGCGCGGCGATGCGTTCCTCCAGCGCTCGTCCAAGGAAGGGGGCATTGCCGGCGGGATGAACCTGTTCAGTACCGTTGGCACGAACGGCAAGTCCGCTGCCGTATCCGGCAAAAGCAATGCCTTCAACGGCGAGTCCGCGGTGATTGTGGACCTGGCATCCGATTTCGAGGGCGTGAAGGTGCGTGCGCAGGACACCGCGGGGGGCAGCATTGAACTGCGCCCGGGTCGCAATCTGGTTCCCGTGTCGGCTTATCGCGCAGGTCGACTCCAGTATTTCTTCGATCGATCGCAGGCGCCGGCGGCGACGCTGCAGCCGAGCACGACTCATTACCACCTGAACAAGGGCGGCGTCGGGTACGAGAAGGTGCACGTCATGAAGACGATGACGGTGATCGGCCGACTGGTCGACCATGCAGGCAACCCGGTGCGAGCCGCTCATCTGTCCAGCCCCGCGGGCCGGTCGGTCACCGAGGCCGACGGATTTTTCGCGCTCGAGGTGAGTCACGCGAAGCCGGCCGTCAAGGTCGAGAAAGGGGGCAAGCCGCTCTGCACGCTTCACCTGAAGCCGCAGGACCATCAAATGGAAGGTGACTCTCTGATTGTTGGGGAGCTGCAATGTGAACAGGAGCAGACCAATGCCGATTCAGCGGAGAACCATGATGAACAGGGGTAATCAGAAGGGTAGCGCCAGCCGTGGCGTGCGCGCATCAACCGCCCGAGCGCTCATCGTGCTCATGCGATGGCTGGCCGGTTCGGCTTTGGTGCTAGCCGGCGCAACCGTCGCGCGTGCCGCCGATGTGTCGATCGAGGCTGAATATCTGCCCGGTGCGCAGACCCAAGGCGAAAACGGCTTTCGCAATATCACGAGGCCGGCAGGCTTTTGTGCGGCCGATCCGGGTGGCTGTGCAGGCGTGACGACTGTCGATTTGCCGGTGGGCGATGTGAGTTACGGTGCGCTCGATAGCGGTGCGACTGGGCAGGATGGCGTCTATCTTCGGGCGCCGGCCAATCCGATTCGTGTCGAACTCAGGGACGAACGCACGAACCGGGTCACTGCGGTCACGTTCCGGGTCGTGGGCATGATCGGGCAATACACGCTCCGGCCCGATGTGTACCAACTGACCGGTACGCCGGCAGGAAGCGCTGAAACGGCGCATGCGGCCCTTTGGAATGGAGGCGGCTGGCTACAGCCGCCGGCAGGATGTACGGCGCTCTCCGTCCAGCCTATGGCCACGGCAAATGCCTACCGGTTCGGCTGGCGTTTGCCCCGCGACGGTGGGGGCTGTTTCAAGACTCCTCGCCAGCCGCTTCCCGCTGGCGCAGTCGTCCTCGATGGAAGTTCACTTGCCGTGGCCTACGAACTCGTCGCGCCGGATCCCGTATCGCTGCCCAATGGCACTTACCAAGGGGTGCACACCTTCACGGTTGGGCCAGGCAAGGATTTCGACTTCGGCGCGCACGCTCACGTGGCGCGATCGAGCGTCGATGTCGCGTTCGTGTTGAAGGTGCGCCACAAATTCATGATCACGGACTCGGGCGCCGGTAACGATGTCAAGCTCGCCCCTGCTCAGGGCTGGTTGAACTGGATAGCCGAAGGCAAGCCCTCTACCAGGATCGAGCGTGACGTCGCGTACGGGCTGTCCACGGGCGAGCCGCTGCGGGTGAGCGTGCGGTGCGAGGACGGTGAAGACGCAGCCGGCCGCTGCGTCATGCGCAACGCCCATGGCTCGGTCGTACCGGTCGATCTTGCGTTGACGGTGGCCGGTGCGACCACTGACCGTCAAGCGCCGTTTAGTCGGATTCCACTGACCACGCGGGCGCCCGCCGCGCTCGATGTCGACCGGTATCTGGACAACGCCGTGGCAACCGCCCATGTTGCCATTGACGGTCAGGGAGTCTCGGAGATGGGCCGGCATCCGGGGACGACCTATACGGGAAGGGCCTCCGTTGTATTTGATGCGATCGCCGAGTGACGCGGCGGACGGGGCCGCGGCCGGTGCTTTCAGATTATTCCGATATTCGCCGCAACCTGGCGTGCGGAAAATGGAATCTCTGACATGCAGCCGGTCCACGCAAGCGCTGCATATTTTTGAACTGGCACACATGCAATGAGCGAAAGACGGGCCCCAGAAGCATCGGGCGAGATCGCATTCAGTGCCGATAAAAGGAGTGTCGAATGAAAGTCAATCTCGCGAAGTGTATGTTTGCTGGCCTACTGGCCATGTGCTCTCTTTCGGCCCACGCGGGCTCGCCGTCGATCAACATTGGCCCCATGTTCGAGTACATGGGCGGAAAGCAGTCATCGATCCTCAAGCGGATCCGGAACAAGGGGGATGCGACCGCATTCGTACGGGTCGAGGTGAGCGAGGTGGTGTTCAAGGATGACGGCAAGCAGGAAGAGGTGCCGCTCGACCCCGCGCTGTTGACCCAACGAGATGGTCAAGGGCTGATCGCGAGCCCCTCTCGCCTGATCGTGCCGGCCGAGGGTGCCCAATCGGTGCGTCTGCTGTATCGCGGCAAGCGCGACGCCGAGCGCTATTATCGCGTGCGCTTTGTACCGGTGGTGCCGAAGTCGAAAGACGACTTTGTGCTGAGCAACGATGAAATCGAGCAATACAAGGAATCGCTGTCCGCGGGCATTAATGTCCTGACCGGATACGGGGCCATGGTGATCGTGCGTCCGGGCGACGAGCGCTATCAAACGGAGTTCAAGGTGGCCGGTGGCAAGAGCATCGTCGAGAACAACGGAAGTTCGATGGTGACGCTCGAGGCCTATCGCGTGTGCAAGGAGAAGAACGGTGCATGCGGTGAACCGACGGCGTACTACATCCGCCCAGGGAAAACGAAGGAGCTGCCGTGCGAAGCCGGCTCGCGGTGCGAGTTCGAACTGCGTGAAGGCGAAAAGCGAACGAGGATGCATGTCGAGGCCGGGCAAGCCGCGTCAGCGACGTGAAGATGGCCTTCCTCCGCTGACGTATTCCACCGGGAAGTTGGTGGCGCGGCCGCAGTGACCTTGGCCCGGCCGCCAACTTGCGCGCGGTGTACTCCTGAGCGGTAGGTCGGTTCGTCGACAACCCGTCGCGCGCTTCAAGATGAGCGGCCCCGCTGGCCTCTATGAGTGCTCCTTCGGCGGCAAGGACGCCGGCGCTGAGTCTGTCAAGGTTGTGACGAAGGCCCAGGCGAAGAGCGGCAAGCCAGTCGAGCGGGTGATCACGCCCGGGGGAGGCGAGCGACAAAATCAAGGCTGCCCGGGTGCCGGGGCAGTACACGGGCGCGGTACCCCTGATGTTTAAGACTGAAGTCGAGTAAGGAGTAGTCGGTGAGAAAGCTTGCTTTGGCAATTGCTGCGAGCGCATGTGCAATGTCGGCGTATGCGGGAAATCCGGAGCCGGTCGATTTAAAGGTCCAGCTCGCCGGTACAGTACCGACGCAGAATGTCTTTAAAGTAACGCCACTCGGCTGGGAAAATAGTCGTGAGATGAAATTTAAACCCGATGACGGGTGGAATGGTAGAGGGCTGGGCGAGGTCCTGTTCTTCAATGTAAAAAGTAGTTATGGCGCCATTCATATGAAGCTGACGTTGACTTCGGGTGGGGAGTCAATGACGACGGGTAACTGGTACCTCTTGGGCGAAGACGGAATCTCGAAGATCGGTGTACAGCGAGAGGTACACCCCCTCGACCATAAAATGGTGGATCCGGTAAATGAGGAGAAGATGGAGGTTGCAAGTAAGGACGCTGCTGCAAGGGGCGGCGACATGCAATTGAATCTGGGCGTCTATTTTGACAAGGATATCCCCGTGAAAAGAGGTATGAAATATACAGGCGTTGTGTCTGCGGTCTTTGAGACGGCCCTCGATGAGTAACGGGCTTGTATTGGCTATTGGTCGGAGTGGCCCTGACGGTACTTCACGTAATGGTACCTACACTGGCACGATGACTGAGGTTTTCGATACAGGGTTTCCGGCTTAAGGTGATGCTTTCGCGGGTACTGCGGGCATTCCCGTAAGCGTATCGCGATGACTCGCCTCTAGGAATAGAGGCGATTATTTACTTTCGAAAGACACCGGTTCAATGGATATAGAGCGCCGGTATTGCATTGACTTGAATTGTCAAAATAATTCCCGGATTTCGAGTTCATAAGCCGCGGCTATGTCGATCGCTACCGCATCGATGCACTCAGCTGCATCTTCGGACGCTGTTCGAATGGCTCAGCCGTTTCACACGAGCGTTCCTGGCCGATGCAAAGTATTTGCCGGGCGAGTGGATCGATCGCTAGTGTTGCGTAGCGTTGATCTTTATGAAGCGCGTGTTCGTCCAGCGCCAATGTCGGGTTGCCGACTAGTCGGGCACGCGCGCGCGTGCCTATAAGCGCATCTTGTCGAGCGATTTAACCGTGTGCCGCCCGAGATCGTGGAAGGCGGCTACCGCCTGCGCTGCGCTAACCGGTGTTCGGGTTCATGACCGCCGGCCGAAGCGCATCGGAGTCGCGCACGTAGCGAAACGCGCAGAACTACCTGAGCTACGCGCTGCTGTACGGTAGCCCATTTTTCCGACTCACAACTTGCCGTTCCTCGGCAAGGCCGGGACTTCTATCCGGACTTCGACACCAGCCTGGCCCGCGCGTGCTGTTACAGGCATTTACGGAGCACGACGCGAAAATGGCGGCGCGTGTCACGAGCGCTCGAAGCTCCTGCTCAATTCGGTCGGCAGCCACGACTCCGGCAACGTCGCCGTGTATTTCTACGCAATCGCATCGTTATATCGCGATGCATGACACATCGCATATTCTTTGGAGGCGTTGGCGCATGTATCAGGACTTGGACCTCGGCGAATGATTCACCGGATGCGGTGATGTCGGCCTAATCAACTCGCGGACGGATTAGATTGCGAATGCGGTCAACGCATGCTTCGCGAGGCTGAAAGAGACGAGCAAGGTGCCCCAGGCGACAGGGCTTCCGGCGTGTGTGTGCGTACGGTAGCACGTTCTGAGGGGCAAACTGAATTGCAGACAGGACGTCGATCGCTGATTCGGGCATTGGCAAGAGACACGCTGCCATGGCAAACGGATTAGGCCGGATTTCGGCTCTTTGTATAAATTTCCATGGAAAATCGCGACCGGGTATTATACGTGAGCGCGACTCATGGGCGTTGTGCGCCGCAAAATTTCAATGCTCGAGGCGAGACTTCGAGAAAGGTGGGCCGGCAAATTCCGTCATATCGAGGTGCACCGTTGCTCCGCAAGCCACCGTGGAAAACATGAATCCCCGCGCATGCACGCGCTGCGTTCGAAGAGAAATCTCGACTTGGTCGGTATCCGAATAGAAAGTTGATTAAGATTGACGGGGGCCGAACTGTGAGCCCGCAGATTGCAACCGCCATCGGAAGGATAGACAGCTGTTTTTGGGGAAAATGTTGATGAATGCATCCACTGAAAGTGGCAACGCTCGTCGTCGCATCAATGTCGTCGTGGCCGATGACCATCCGGTAGTTTCTACCGGCGTCGCCGCGATCCTGTCGGCCGAGATGGACATCAATGTGGTCGGTGTCGCATCGACAATTTCGGATCTGCTGCAGTTGTTGCAACAGCAGCCTTGCGATGTATTGATCTGCGACTATTCATTCAGCGGCGATCAGCTGCCGGATGGCGTGGCACTGTTCAAGCGACTCAGGCGTAGCCATCCGAATGTTGCGATCGTCGTGCTGACCGCACATCAAGATATCGCGCTGCTCGTCTCTCGCGTCATGAACACGGGCGTTGCCGGCTTCCTGAGAAAATCGAGCCAGGATTTCGCGCGCTTGGCTTCAATCGTGCGCCGTGTGCATGCCGGGCAAACGTTCGTTGATCCGGCCGTGGCTGTCGACCTGCTCGAAGTTGGACATGCGGCGCAGACTTCGATCGAATCGCTTAGCGAGCGCGAGCTCGAAATATTCCGGATGCTGGGGCGCGGGATGTCGGTGACGGAAATCGCGATGCATACGAATCGCAGCATCAAGACGATCAGCCATCAGAAAATGAGAGCCATGCACAAGCTGGGGGCAAGATCCGAAGCGGACCTCTACCGCATCTACTCGGAGCATTTCGGCTCATGAGCCAGTCTCGCGGCAACGCAGAAGAAGCTTCGGGTGGGGTCGACGATGGAATCGTGGCGGCAACCCCAGCTTACGTCCCGCTCAGGTTGACGTTTTCAAAGCGCCTGCTAATTGTTTCGACCATAACGCTGACGTGCCTCATCCTGGTATGCGCCGGGGGCGTGACCGAACTCCTGATATCACATCAGCACGAGGAATTTGCGCAGCAATTTTCCGCGCAGAGAGAGGCATTGAAGGAGGAGGTCGACAGGCGCGAGGCCCGCATTCGCCAGTTGGTCGTGACGTACCAGATTGCAAAGGAATACCTGGAATCAGGCGACTCGCAGGCGCGGAAGGTTCTGTTGCCCAGACAGAACCAGTTGGCGCAAACAGTGCCCGGATCTGCGGCGACACGCGCGTTCTCGGTCGTGTCGACACTCACTTCACCCTCGGACGCGGCTCGCCAGACAAATTTGATCGATCTGGCAAGATATGCGTCGACATTTTCACTTTCCCATCAGAACAATTCGCCGGCGCTATCGGAGGGGTTTATCTATACGCCGGACAAGCGATTTCTGGCAACGCTTCCGCCGCTCGCACCGGAGCAGATTGCTCGGCTGAACACTGAAAAGGCCGCGGAAGACTTCATCGGGAAACGGATGGAGGCTGTCGAAGAGGAGATGCAGCGCGATGCCCAGAGCGGAGTTCGGGGCAAGGTTGTGTGGGTGACCGGATCGAAGGATCCGCTCAACGACATGACGACCACGTATTTTGCGACATCCGTCTACGAGGGTGAGCAACGCAAGGCAACGATCGCGCTGTCAATTCCGTGTAATCGATTCAATCAGTATTTTCTGCACAACGAAGGCGATCCGCATTTTTTTGTTGTCTCTTGCGCGGTGCAGCGACTATTGGGTATCGACGAAACGAATCCGCAAGAGGCGCATTGGGCGGAAATCATATCGAGAAATCCGTGGGTATACCAGGCGGCGAACGGACGGCCCCAACGCATCTGGCGGGAGGGCAGCTTCTTCGTTATTCAGCGTGTGCCTGGCCCGCAGTGGGTCGCGGTATATGCATATACCTGGAGCGACCTTCTGGGCGCAATCGCCCAGCAACTGCTGCTTGTTGTACTAGCGACGCTGAGTGGGTGCGGTCTGGTCATTGGAGGCGCGTTCTGGATGAATCGCGAGGTGATTCGGCCGTCAAGGGAGCGGCTGCATAGCCTTTTGGAGGGCGAGGCGTTCAGCCGGTCCATCATCCAGGTCGCGCCAGTGAGCTTGACCGTCGTGGCCAGGGAGAGCGGAGCTATCCTGTTGCAGAATGCGGAAGCGCAAAGCCTTCAGATGGCCTTTGCCAGCCAAGGGGAAAAGGACGCCACCCCCGACAACGTACTTGCACGTGCCGGCGCACTGGTTCGGTTTCACGCGCGAAGTGCCGAGCGCTCCGGCGTGGTAAGCCGGTTTGAGATGGAGCCCGATCTCGAGGTTGCCTATGCGCAGGCAAAGTATCGCGGAGACGACGTTTTCGTGATCGGGATGGTCGATTTGGCGAAGCGAAAGGAAATCGAACGGCGGCTGCGAGAGTCCCGAGCGCGTGCTCAGGCCGAAAGTCACGAGAAGGGAATGTTTTTGGCGACGATGAGCCATGAAATCAGGACACCGTTGCACGGGGCATTAGGGAATCTTGAGTTGCTTTCGCGGATGGGACTGACCGAGGAGCAGCGCTCGCGCTTATTGATCGCGCAGGACTCGTTTGGCTCACTCCTTTCGCTGATCAACGGCGTGCTCGATCTGTCCAGAATTGAGGCAGGCGAATTCCTGCTACAGGAACAGCCACAACACATTGATCAACTCGTCGAGCAGGCAAGCCGGACGTTTGCGGTGGACGCGCAGAAAAACGGCGTACGGCTTCTCTGCCTGATCGATCCGGCGCTACGGGGCACGTGGATTTGCGACGGGTACCGGTTCACGCAAATAGTCACCAATCTCATTGGCAACGCCGTCAAGTTTACGTCTCAGGGGGCGATCACGGTTTCACTCGGCTCGACCGAGGACGGCCAGGTTCGGCTTCGCGTTGCTGACTCCGGCAGGGGTATTCCCGAAGACGAGATTGAAAAGATTTTCATGCCTTACGTCCAAGGCTCGGCCGGGCCGAAAAGTTCGCGAGCAGGTACCGGGCTCGGCCTGTCTCTTTGCCAGAAAATCGCCGAACGAATGGGCGGCAATATCACCGTCGAGAGCGAGGTTGGCGTCGGATCGATTTTCACCGTCGTGTTGCCACTTCGTCACGATTCAGCGGCGCGAATCGACGGCAACGCCGGCCAAGGCATCGATTTCGTCGTGAATTGCGATATTCCCAGTTGGCGTGGGCAACTGGTGGCACAGCTCAGCGCGTGGTATCCGGCCGCCCGCGTCACGAGTGGTCAGGATGACGGGCGGGAGGAAGCGCCTGCATCCACCGTTTTCATCGACGCGCGCGACTGGCTCGAACGTGACGGTTCGCCCAAAACGAGTGGTGCCTACCGTCGCATTACGATCGGCCTGGACGGGCCGCTTGTCCCGATCTCCGCAGGCCATGCTGTCGTCATTAGCGCCTACAGTGGCCAGTTGCTTCTCGACGCGATCGAAATGGTCCTTTCTGGAGCGGACGATGATGGCCGCGCAGGTAGCACTGACAGTTCCGGCGAGATCACAGGCGGTGCGTGGAGTGAGGCCAGCGTTCTGGTGGTTGAGGACGACCGAGTCAGTGCGCAGTTGATGTGCGATCAATTGCGAATGCTCGGGATCGGACATGTGGACGTCGTCGGTAGCGCGGAGGATGGCATTCGACGTTGCCAGTCCCGGATCTACGATCTCGTCGTTACCGATTCCAATTTGCCGGGCAAGGGCGGAGCGGAGCTGTTGTCCGACTTGCGAGCAGCGGGGATATCGTGGCCGGTCGTTTTGTGTACTGCCGATGCGACACTCGCGGGAGTGGCAAACACCCCGTTCGACGCGCTCATCACAAAACCGTCGACTTTGAACGACCTTTCTCTCGTGCTGCAAAACGTGCTCGGGCCTGGTGACGTTCAGCAACTGCCACGGGCTACACCGGGTGTCAGCCGGCTTCTGTCGTTGTTCGTCGAATCGTGGATTTCCGACAGAGAAGCACTCCGGTTGATGGTGCAGGCGGGTCACGTATCCGAGGTGCTGGAACGATTGCACCGGATCCAGGGCGCCTTGATGATTCTCGACAGGGGCGAACTGGTAAGTCACTTGGAAGAGTGGTCCGCGAAGATAGCGGAATCCAGATGGGTCGGGGAAGCAGACCTGCAGTCGTTTGTCGATGCGGTGGAGTCTTGGCTGGCGCCGCATGCTACAGCCAAAACAATGTTCCTGAAAGATGACGCCAGCGGTCGAGATACACGCTGAACAGCCTTCAAGGGTCCCACGCCGGTGGAGTTGGCCCTGTAATACCGGACACGGCATCACACTAAGGTTGCCGAATCCATCGAACGCCGGGACTCGCTAGGCGAGCGGTATTTCAGCGCGCTATGAGGATGCTTCTCGTGGCGATGCTCGAACGCGATGGCCACGTTGCATGCAGCAGTCGCTGCGTCCGGCTTCGGCATGAAGGCGACGTAGTTGCATTTCGTCGTCTTCACGAAGCGCTCGGCCATCCCATTGCTTTGGGGGCTGGACACCAGTGCGGTCAATGGCTTCAGGCCGATGGCCACTGCGAACCGGTGCGTGTCGTCGGCCATGTAGCTCGCCGTTGTCGCTCAGCCACTCGATTTCGGATGGCTTATGCAGTTCGTCGCCAAACCGATTTTCCACTGCAGCGAGCATCACGTCTCGCACGATGTCGCCGCTATGGCTTGCAGTCGTGGCTGCCCAACTCATCGCCTCACGATCACCTCAATCCAGTGTGAACGTTACGCACAGCGGCTCGCCGTTGTCGCCGCCGAATTCGAAGCCGCCCGAGCACCATCGGTGATTGCTGCGCGCGACGGCCACCTTGCCGTCTGAAAAATTAAATATGCCTGATCCACGATTTCAAAAGAGGATCGTGAAGGCGCGCGTTATTTTCACCTACCAATAAGAGTCTCCAATATAAATTCGATTTTTTAATTAAATCGACTCGTCTTTAGGTGGTCCCCCAGCGCTCGAATAGGAAATGGCCTATATTTTCGTCGAAAAATAGGACATCGGGCGACTTTTTTGCGTCGCTTCCTATATTTCATAGCACTGGGTGGGACCGATAATTCGATGGACTTTGGAGTCGGATCGTCATTGCGTCCATGAGCGTAAAGCAATGGGCGCGCGCATGAAGCCCGGCGGGTCTTATGGCCATTACCCGAATCGATGTGGCGCGGGATTTCGGTCGGCTGTTCGTTCGATAGCAATGGTCCTCCACTGATGGACGGACGCTATTTTGTGTTGAGATAGAGAGTGTTATATGAATAAGTCGTACAAGGTGGTTTGGAATGCATCCAGCGGTACATGGACGGTCGCCTCTGAGGTAGCGAAATCTTATGCCGGTGGGGCATCGTCGAGGGCTATTTTACGCAAGACTCCTGTAATGTTCGCAGCCGCTGCTATGGGAGTTGTGATGGCCGGGGCCACGGGTCATGCTTACGCAGCCGCAAATGAGGGCGGTCCGTATTTTGGATGGGAAAGTGGCGATAACAAAAAGTGCGCCAATGGATCAGACGAGAAATTTCGAAATTGCGCAGCGTGGGATGCCGGGTTGACCAATGTCTCCGGAACCACTTTTTCCGTTATGACCAGTGAAAATGGTTTGAGCGGAGGAGGTGTGTGGGCTGGGAACAAGTCGGCAGGTTTATTTTTTGGAGGTGGGGCGGAGCAAGGGAAAAGCCGGTTTGTGCTTGATGCCGCTGGAACGAGCATTTACGGCCAAAAAGTGACATTGTCATCGGCGAGTGACGTTAATGTTTCGAATTCGAAGATCACATCTCTCGCGGCCGGAGTTGCAGATGACGACGCAGTAACCGTGCATCAACTAAATGATTCGATTGCTCGCATTCCGATTCGCTCAAATTCGATATATGAAGATCTCAATTTTCCTCCAGAGGCGATTAATCGTCAGGACGTCGCCGTAGGTTGGGCCTCGCATGCCGAAGGCGGGGGTATTACACGCAAAGAGGACGAGTGGCAGGTCGCCTCGGCAACGGCACTTGGAGCGCGTGCGCAAGCTAAGGGCGTAGGAGCGGTTGCGCTTGGGGCGAACTCGTGGGCGAAGGGTGATTCCACGTCGGCAATCGGATCTTACAGCTATGCGGGTGGCTATAACTCCGTTGCGTTGGGTACAGATTCAAAAGCAAATCGTGACAACTCAGTGTCGATCGGCAGCAAAAATATTCAACGTCAAATTACCAACATGGCGGCTGGTACGGCTGACACCGACGCAACGAATGTGGCTCAGCTGAAAGGCATTGCCACGGCGCTGGGCGGCGGGGCGGGTATCGGGGCTGATGGCAGTGTGACGGCACCGGCATACACGCTGGACAGCGGCAAGACCATTGTTCAAAACGTTGGCGACGCACTGTCGAACCTCGACGGCCGCGTGACGACGAATGCATCCGACATTGAGAGCTTGAAGGGCGAACTGTCGGACTCCGATAAGTACATGAAAGCAAGGGGAACGACTGCGGCGCAAGCGACCGGGGCTCGGAGCATTGCTATTGGCGATAACGCAGTCGCAAAATACTCGTACGGACCCGGGGAAGGGGGAGATACCAATATCTCCATCGGCGCAAACTCATTCACGTCTACGGAATGGCACCAGGTAGCGCTTGGTGACGGTGCCTACGTTTGGGCGGCCAAATCGGCTGCCATTGGCTTCAATGCCAGTGCTACGTCCATAGACAGTGTCGCACTGGGCAGTGGCTCTGTGGCAGACCGCAGGAATACGGTATCAATTGGATCGGAGAAGAATCAGCGTCAGATCGTGAACGTTGCAGCAGGCACGCAAGGCACCGACGCGGTGAACGTGACCCAACTGAGCGGCGTAACGACTGCGCTGGGCGGCGGTGCGGGCATCGGCGCCGATGGCAGCGTGACGGCACCGCAGTATCACGTCGGCGACAAGACCTACGGTAACGTGGGTGACGCGATTACGGCTGCGGCGGAAACCGGCGGCGGTACGGATCCGAACGCGGTTGCATACGACGATGCGGCGAAGAGCACAGTCACGCTGGCTGGCGAGCAAGGCACGACGCTGAAGAACGTTGCGGCCGGCGCGGTGAATGCGACGAGCATGGAAGCGGTGAACGGCTCGCAGCTGTACGGCGCGTCGCAGAGCGTGGCAAGCGCACTGGGGGGCGGTTCGACGGTGGACGCAGCAGGCAAGCTGACGGCACCGGCGTATACGCTGGACGGCGGCAAGACGACCGCGCACAACGTTGGCGACGCGTTGTCGAACCTTGACGGCCGTGTGACGACGAATGCGACGAACGTCGAGAAACTGCAGGGCAACTTTGCTGATACTGGGCTGCTGGACGCAAAAACGGGCAAAGTGACTGCGGCGGTGACGTCGGACCAGATGAACGCCGCGATTGCGAAGGCTAGTAGTGACCGGCTTGATGCCGGTCGGGTCACGATCGGGAAGGATGCGTACGCAACCGGTAATAATGTCGCGGTAGGCGAGGGCGCGAAGGCGGATACTGGGGGAGCGGGAGCGGGCGTGATTGCTATTGGCGCTAACGCAGCCGCCGGTCGGCCGGGGTATTCGGGGGCTATTGCGATTGGCGACGGCGCACGCGCGGTCGATGGCTCGCAAGGCGGCTGGATGCGTGCAGTAGCAGTCGGAGCAGGCGCGCAGGCGCAAGGGGTTTCTGTTGCCATTGGACCCGATGCTCAGTCCAGCCCAGGTAATGGGGTCGCGTTAGGAGACCACGCCAGTGTAGGCGCGAATGCCACGTGGGCAGTGGCGCTTGGCACTGGCTCGGTAGCCGATCGAGCCGATACGGTCTCGGTGGGGAACGCCAAATCCCAGCGTCAGATCGTGAACGTTGCAGCGGGTACGCAGGACACCGACGTCGTGAACGTGACGCAGTTGAAGGGCGTAGCGACGGCGCTGGGTGGTGGTGCGGGCATCGGTGCCGATGGCAGCGTGACGGCACCGAAGTACCACGTTGGCGACAAGACCTACGGTAACGTGGGCGACGCGATCACGGCTGCGGCGGAAACCGGCGGCGGTGGCGGTGCGGATCCGAACGCGGTTGCATACGACGATGCGGCGAAGAGCACGGTCACGTTGGCTGGCGAGCAAGGCACGACGCTGAAGAACGTCGCGGCCGGCGCGGTGAACGCGACGAGCCTGGAAGCGATGAACGGTTCGCAGCTGTACGGCACGTCGCAAAGTGTGGCGAGCGCGCTGGGCGGCGGTTCGACGGCGGACGCAGCCGGGAAGCTGACGGCACCGGCCTACACGCTGGACGGCGGCAAGACGACCGCGCAAAACGTTGGCGACGCGGTGTCGAACCTGGACGGCCGTGTGACGACGAACGCGACGAACGTCGAGGAGCTGCAAGACAATCTTGCCGAATCCGGTCTGTGGGACAAAGACAAGAACCACGTAATCGCGGCGGTGACATACGGCCTCAAGGCAGATGGCACGGCGGATCGCGGCTCAGTGACGCTTGGCGGTGCGGGCGCAGCAGCGCCGGTGGCGTTGAAGAACGTTGCAGTCGGTACGGCTGACACTGACGCAGCGAACGTGAGCCAGTTGAAGGGCGTAGCGACGGCGCTGGGTGGTGGTGCAGGCATCGGCGCCAATGGCAGCGTGACGGCGCCGAAGTACCACGTTGGTGACAAGACCTACGGTAACGTGGGCGACGCGATCACGGCTGCGGCGGAAACCGGCGGCGGTGGCGGTACGGATCCGAACGCGGTTGCATACGACGATGCGGCGAAGAGCATGGTCACGCTGGCTGGCGAGCAAGGCACGACGCTGAAGAACGTTGGAGCCGGTGCGGTGAACGCGACGAGCATGGAAGCGATGAATGGTTCGCAGCTGTACGGCACGTCGCAAAGTGTGGCGAGCGCGCTGGGCGGCGGTTCGACGGTGGACGCAGCCGGGAAGCTGACGGCACCGGCGTACACACTGGACGGCGGCAAGGCGACCGCGCAAAACGTTGGCGACGCGGTGTCGAACCTGGACGGCCGTGTGACGACGAACGCGACGAACGTCGAGAAACTGCAAGGCGATATAGCCGAATCCGGTCTGGTGGACAAGGACACGGGCAAGGCGATTGCAGCGCTGACGTATGACCGCAAGGAAGACGGTACGGCGGATCGCGGCTCGGTGACGCTTGGCGGTGCGGGCGCGGCAGCGCCGGTGGCGTTGAAGAACGTTGCAGTCGGTACGACCGACACCGATGCAGTGAACGTGAGCCAGTTGAAAGGCGTTACCACGGTACTGGGCGGTGGTGCGGGCATCGGCGCCGATGGCAGCGTGACGGCACCGAAGTACCACGTCGGCGACAAGACCTACGGCAACGTCGGTGACGCGATCACGGCCGCGGCGGAAACCGGCGGCGGTGGCGGTACAAATCCGAACGCGGTCTCATATGACGACAAGACCAAAGGCGCGATCACGCTGGCTGGCGAGAAAGGCACGACGTTGAAGAACGTTGCAGCGGGCGTTGCCGAGACCGACGCAGTGAACGTCGGCCAATTGTCGGATGCAACGAAGTCGATCCGCGATTCGCTCTCGGACGGCAGCCTGTCGATGCGCTACATCAAGGTCAAGGCAACGGGGCAAGCCGCAAACGCGATGGGAACCAATACCGTCGCGATCGGCGCGGGTGCAAACGCGACCGGAAATGGCTCGCTGGCCTTGGGTACGGGTTCACGCGCGAACGGGCTCAACTCGGTCGCGATCGGTCTCAATTCGGTTGCTACGGAGGCGAACCAGATATCGGTTGGCGACGTCGGTCGCGAACGTCGCATTTCGAATGTAGCCGACGGTACGGAAGATACCGACGCAGTCAACGTGAATCAATTGACCGAAGCGATCGAAAAGATGTCCGACCGGACCGACAAGCTGTCGTCGGAACTCAGGTCGCGGCATGGCTCGCTGACGGCTAACGTCCTTGCAGCCAAGACAGACTTGGCATCGGCCGACCCATCGAAATTCTTGCAAGTTGCCGGTGCGGGAGCGGACGGTAGTCAGGAGAATACCGCGAACATCGTCGGCGGCGATCCGGCGAGCGACACTGCCGCCGCGATCGGTGTAGGTTCCATTGCCTCGGGCGCGAATGCGGTCGCCCTCGGCGTGCGTAGCTACGCGTACTCGGATGGCGCAGTGGCCATCGGTAATATGGCCCAAACGGGGGCCGGCCAAGCCAATTCGGTGGCCATCGGGTCGAATGTGACGACCAATGGGGAAAGCGCGCTTGCTGTGGGTTCGCAGGCGCGGGCAAACGGTGACAACGCGATCGCGCTCGGCAATAACGGCGTGGCGGCAATCGGCGCGAATTCCATTGCGCTCGGTAACAAGGCCAGCTCCGCAGCAGGTGCGACCAATGGCATTGCGCTGGGCGCGTCCGCGAGTGTTGCACGCAACGTGGCCGACTCGATGGCGCTGGGCGCAAATGCCAGCGTCGAAAAAGGCGCGAATAGTGCGGTCGCACTGGGTACCGGTTCCAAGGCGACGCGCGCCAATACCGTTTCGGTGGGTAATGCCGGAAGCGAGCGCCAGATCGTGAACGTTGCGGCGGGTACGCAAGGCACCGACGCGGTGAACGTGACGCAGCTCAGTGGCGTAACGACGGCGCTGGGTGGCGGTGCGGGCATTGGCGCCGATGGCAGCGTGACGGCACCGAAGTACCACGTTGGCGACAAGACCTACGGTAATGTGGGTGACGCGATTACGGCCGCGGCGGAAACCGGCGGCGGTGGCGGTACGGATCCGAACGCAGTCTCGTACGACGACAAGACCAAAGGCGCGATCACGCTGGCTGGCGAGCAAGGCACGACGCTGAAGAACGTTGCTGCCGGCGCCGTGAATGCGACGAGCATGGAAGCGATGAACGGTGCGCAGCTGTACGGCACGTCGCAAAGCGTGGCGAGTGTGCTGGGCGGCGGTTCGACGGTGGACGCAGCAGGCAAGCTGACGGCACCGGCGTATACGCTGGACGGCGGCAAGACCACCACGCACAACGTTGGCGACGCATTCTCGAACCTGGACGGCCGCGTGACGACGAACGCGACGAACGTCGAGAAACTGCAAGGCGATATTGCCGAGTCCGGTTTGATCGACAAGGATACGGGCAAGGCGATCGCGGCGCTGACGTACGACCGCAAGGCAGACGGCACGACGGATCGCGGTTCGTTGACGCTTGGCGGTGCGGGCGTAGTAGCGCCGGTGGCGTTGAAGAACGTTGCAGGCGGGATTTCGGATACCGACGCAGTGAACGTAGGCCAGATGAAGGGCATCACCACGGCATTGGGTGGTGATGCGGGTATCGGCGCCGACGGCAGCGTGAAGGCACCGACGTATCACATCGGTGACAAGACCTACGCTAACGTCGGTGACGCGCTTGCAGCCGCGGCAGCAAGCGGTGGCGGTGGTACGGATTCGAATGCGGTTTTGTACGACGATGCAGCCAAGAGCGCGGTCACGCTGTCTGGCGAGAAAGGCACGACGCTGAAGAAAGTTGCAGCTGGCGCGGTGAATGCGGATAGCACGGAAGCGGTGAACGGTTCGCAGCTGTATGGCGCCGCGCAAAGTGTTGCGAGCGCGCTGGGTGGTGAGTCGAAGGTAGACGAAACCGGTAAGCTGACGGCACCGACGTACACGCTGGAAGACGGCAAGACCACGGCAAAAAACGTTGGCGAAGCCGTGTCGAATCTCGACGGCCGTGTGACGACGAACACGACAAACCTCGAGAAACTGCAAGGCGATTTTGCTGAGTCGGGTCTGGTGGACAAGAACACGCGCAAGGTGCTTGCGGCGGTGACGTACGACCGTAACGACGGCACGGCGCATGGCAACTCGGTGACGCTGGGCGGCGCGGACGCGGCAGCGCCGGTTGCGTTGAAGAACGTTGCAGATGGCGCGGTGGCCAAAACGAGCACGGATGCGCTGAACGGCTCGCAGCTGTACGGCGCGTCGCAGAGTGTGGCGAGTGCGCTGGGCGGTGATTCGATTGTGGACGCAGGCGGTACGGTGAGGGCGCCGACGTACACGCTGGACGGCGGCAAGACCACGGCGAAAAACGTTGGCGAAGCGGTGTCGAACCTGGACGGCCGTGTGACGACGAACGCGACGAACGTCGGGAAACTGCAAGACAATCTTGCCGAATCTGGTCTGTTCGACAAGGACAAGAACCAGGCAATTGCGGCGCTGACGTACGACCGCAAGGAAGACGGCACGGTGGATCGCGGTTCGGTAACGCTTGGCGGTGCGGGCGCAGCAGCGCCGGTGGCGTTGAAGAACGTCGCAATGGGCATTGGCGACACCGATGCGGCGAACGTGCGTCAGGTGAAAGGCATTACCACGGCGCTGGGCGGTGATGCGGGCATCGGCGCCGATGGCAGCGTGACGGCACCGAAGTATCGCATCGGCGACAAAACCTACGGTAACGTTGGCGACGCGCTCGCAGCCGCGGCAGCGAGCGGAGGCGGCGGTACGGATTCGAATGCGGTCTTGTACGACGACGCAGCCAAAACCGCTGTCACGCTGTCCGGCGAGAAAGGCACGACGTTGAAGAACGTTGCAGCCGGCGCGGTGAATGCGACGAGCATGGAAGCGATGAACGGTTCGCAGCTATACGGTACGTCGCAAAGTGTGGCGAGCGCACTGGGCGGTGGTTCGACGGTGGACGCGGCCGGCAAGGTGACGGCGCCAACGATCCGAGTCGGCAACAAGACCTACGGTAACGTCAGTGACGCGATTGCGGCCGCGGCAGCCAGCGGCGGCGGTGGTGGTAAAGGCTCGAGCTTCGTCACGATCGATGGTATGGGTTCGGACGGTAGTCGGTTCAATACCGCGAGCATCGCGACGGGCGATCCGGAGAGTACGACAGCCGCCGCGATCGGCGTGGACGCTCATGCGGCCGGGGCGAACGCGATCGCGCTCGGGCTGAACACCGGGGCGCTGTCGAACGAATCGGTTGCGATCGGCAATATGGCACAAACTGGCTCGGATCAGTCGTACTCGGTGGCCATCGGTTCATGGGTGACGACCAATGGCGCGGGAGCACTGGCGATCGGCTCGAATGCGAAGGCAAACGGCGAGAACGCGGTCGCGCTCGGCAGTAACGGCATCAAGGCTATCGGAGCAAGCTCGATCGCGATCGGCAATGCAGCAGAAGCCGCGGTAGGCGCGACCAATGGCATTGCGATGGGCGCGAGTGCGAGCGTTGCACCGAACGTGACCAATGCGATGGCGCTGGGTGCCAATACGAGCGTGGAAGGCGCGGCGAACGGTGCCGTGGCGCTGGGCGCAGGCGCCAAGGCGACGCGCGCCAATACCGTTTCGGTCGGTGACACCGGAAGCGAGCGCCAGATCGTGAACGTTGCGGCGGGTACGCAAGGCACCGACGCGGTGAACGTGGCGCAACTCAGTGGCGTAACGACAGCGCTGGGCGGCGGTGCGGGCATCGGCGCCGATGGCAGCGTGACGGCGCCGAAGTATCACGTCGGTAACAAGACCTACGGCAACGTGGGTGACGCGATCACGGCCGCGGCGGAGATTGGTAGCAGCAAGGATCCGAACGCGGTTGCATACGACGATGAAACCAAGAGCACGGTCACGCTGGCCGGCGAGAAGGGCACGGCGCTGAAGAACGTTGCAGCCGGCGCGGTGAATGCGACGAGCATGGAAGCGGTAAACGGCTCGCAGCTGTACGGCACGTCGCAGAGCGTGGCAAGCGCGCTGGGCGGCGGTGCGACGGTGGACGCAGCAGGCAAGCTGACGGCACCGGCGTATACGCTGGACGGCGGCAAGACGACTGCGCACAACGTTGGCGACGCAGTGTCGAACCTTGACGGCCGTGTGACGACGACCGCGACGAACGTCGAGAAGCTGCAAGACGATATTGCCGAGTCCGGTCTGGTGGACAAGGACACGGGCAAGGTGATCGCGGCAGTGACGTACGACCGTAAGGAGGACGGCACGGCAGATCATGGCTCGGTGACGCTGGGCGGTGCGGGTGCAAAAGATCCGGTGGCGTTGAAGAACGTCGCAGCCGGTGCGGTAAACGCGACGAGCACGGAAGCGGTGAACGGCTCGCAGCT